>JBCCEO010000449.1:0-6866 GCA_039030255.1 Planctomycetota bacterium
ACGGATTTCACCAAACTTTCCATGCTCTGGTCGGCAGAGTGCGTTCTAGGGTTGAGAAAGATTGCCAGTCTGCGACAGCAGTTTGCTCTGATTCTAGAGAACGAATTGTCGCTAGTCTCGCTGCCGGATTACCTTTCAGGATTTCTGCTTGCCCTTTCGTTTACGCCCTTGGTCACTAGTCTTTCCGTCGAGCTATTGAGCAAGGCCTTTGCAAGCTTGCCCGATGAAATCTTGATGCCTTGGCTGCCAAGGCTGATCATGACGCTGCGTCCGCACGCCGACACGGCCTTGCCAACTCTCATAAAAGAAGCCGCGGCAAGTTGCCCAAGCAGTTTGGAAGAGTTGGAGTCCTGGCAAGCGCCTTGGGACGCTGGCACTTCTAGCGTCGTTGCAAATCCGTCTGCCAAAACACCATCGGAGAAGCAGCCATCCGATCCACTGGCTCTGTCCACCAGCAATCTTCTGCACAGTAATCCTCAGACGACTGAGGCTTGCTGCCAAGCCATGGGGCTAGCCATTGAGTGGCAAACGCCCAACGAAGAAGTTAGTCAAAGCCCGCCTGCCAACATTGGCAGCGAAAAACCTTGCGGTTTACTGCAAAGGTATCCAGACACGATGAAAGCGATTGTCGTGCTCCTGGAGTGAGCGAAAATTCAAATCTAACGCCGCTGAAAATCCTGTTTGCGAAAACGCTATCGCTTATTGCTTGAGTTGCTTGTCCAACCACTCGTAGGCTTGCAGGCGAATGTCCTCTGGGAAATCGTGTTCTGCGTGAGGATACACGAAGGTCGTTTCCGACCTGTTTCCTAGCAGCTCGAAGAGTGGCTGTAGCGCCGATTCACACTTGCGAACACCGGCAACGGCGAAGTTGGAATCGTGGATCGGAGCATTGACAAAAATCGGCCTTGGGGCAATCGCTGCCAGTACTTCAGGAAAGTCAAACGGCATTTGCTCTGGCGAGTTTGAATATTCGGATAGGATTCTTGGCATGTAGCGACTGCTGGTCCAGCCTTTTAAATTGCCCTGGTAGTAGTCTTCGAAGGCAGTAAAGCCACAGCTTGTGACCACACAGCGCACGCGCTGGTCCATGGTGGCTGTGAAAAGCGCATTGTGACCGCCAAGTGAATGGCCAATTGCGCCGATTTTGTCAGACGCGACACAGGGCAATTGTTCGAGCAGATCAATGCAACGAATATTGTCCCAAATAGCTTTCATCGTACCGCTTTCGAATGAGTCCGATTCAAAGTCGTAGTCCGCGTAATCTGCAAAGCTCGGGTAATCGGGGGCCATGCAGATGTAACCGCGTTGAGCTAACTCGTGTGCATAAAATCTGCTTGGTTTTCCACCCAGCCCACAAATCTGAGCTTTGCCCAGCTCAAATTGCGTTGGATGTAGACAGAGCATTGCTGGTGCCGGAGAACTCAGATTCTTTGGGATGAGCAAATAGAAAGGCAGGCGATGTTCTTGCCGAGTAGTGGGTTCCGTCCGAATGCTTGCTAGAACTCGCAAGTACGTGTCAGCATCTTCAACCTTATGAATTACTGGCAACAACGGGACTCTTTGTTTTGATTGGGGCAATTTGCCCATTGCCGCTTGCATTCCTTCAAGAATATGCGAGCGACGAATCCCATGATCTAATCGGTTCTTGATTGTCTCAAGAGAATCCGATGACTCGTCAAAGAATTGCGTCAAATCGGTATGGTCGCCATAGGAAAGATGGTTGGTGGTTGAAGTAGGATCAGCGGGCTTCTTGGTAGCACCGAGGTTCTCTAGCCAATACAATCCAGCACGCGACGGTGCTACGACATCTTGATCGCCGTCTCCATCCAAATCGCAGCAGACTGAATCCAAATCTATGCTGCATTTGCCGCCGGCTGTAATAGGATGATGGCCCCATGATTTCGAATCGGTATCGAATTCATACCATGAAAGGAATCCGGGGTCATTCTCGCCAGGATCTTTTCCGTCATGTCCTTGGTAGCGTTTGCCCGTCAAAAGGTCTGGACTTCCGTCACCATCAATGTCTGTTCGAATAATCGTATGTTGGCTGGAAAAGCGAGTGTCAATAGCATGGGTGATCCACTTGGTCCTAAGGAGCTGGGGTGGAAGGTATTCGGGGATGTCATTTTCGCGAACGTTCCAATCAGTCTCGAGTTCTTGTAATTGCTCTGTCCAGTAGAGTCCAATATCGTGCCCCCTGCCCCAAACAAGATCTTGATCGCCGTCACCGTCGACGTCCCAAACTAGAATGGGAATGCTGCAGTCCGGAGCCAGATCGAATTCGTGATGGAAAATCCAGCGTTCTGTTCGCGGGTCTTCCGGGGCTTCGGCCCATCCTTTGGGACACACCACATCGACGCGTCCGTCGCCGTTAATATCACCTGCGCCTAAGCCATGTCCGGCGAGCTGTTGAGGCAGGTTTCTCTTGACGAACTCCGCAACCTCACTGTTTTTCAATTCATACCAGGCGGCAAACTTAGTGCCGTTCGGCAGGATATCCAAGTCTCCGTCGCCGTCCATATCGACCAAGCGGCCTGTTTCGCTAGTTCCAGGCACGTCGATGACAATCCGTTCCCATAACTCGCCTTGCTGGTTGGCTTCGGCCCCAGGATTCTTAGACCAGTACAGCGACTTACTGCGATAGTTCACGCTGATGATGTCCATGTCGCCATCGCGATCCAGGTCATGGGCCAAATTCGAATAGTCGTCGCATCGCCCTCGAATCTGTTCGACTTCCCGGAATCGACGTGGCTTCCAGTCCTGAGCTGAATACCACCAAGCCCCCGAGATAATGTCCGTGCTCCCATCACCGTTCATGTCGAATGCAGTGGCCGCGCTAAACTCGGAGTCGAGATTCAATTCACGAACTCGAAAACTCACATCGTCCTGAGCCAATCCAGCCACTTCCATTGCAGTTACAAGCAAAAGCAATACTGCAAGTATCAAGGGCCTGAACAACATTGCGAATCCTTGAGTTTCTTGAATTTCAAACTTGGGAGTCCTGAAACTAGCATTGTAGCCAATTGATAGCATAAAGATGACGCGGCCGCGAAGCGTATCATTTCTCCAAGGTGGATAAACGCTCTTGTGAGTGGTTGGCAAAATTCAATACGATTCCGATTGTTGATGCGACTCGTCGCTCGATCTTCACCCCGAGATCGGATTGTGCCCAGAGCGGCGAGCGCAAAGCATTTTAAGCTTTGAAAAGAATCTGGCCAAAGGTTCAGGAGGAACCGTCATGACCCAATGCCGATGCATGTTAATGGTGCTTATCCTTAGTAGCACAAGCGCGATGGCGCAAGACAATACTGCGCCTGCTAACCCGCTAGAAAAGTTTCCTAAGGTAGTAGCTGTTGTCGACGGACAGACGATCAGTCGTGATCAACTTTCTAATGAGTGCTTAAAACGATACGGAACAGTCGTCTTAGACAACTTGCTCAACAAACAATTGATTCTTCAAGCCTGCAAGGCCAAGGGAATCACGATTACCCAAGCAGACGTCAACAAAGAGGTCGAGCGTGTTGCCAACAAAGTTGGCCTAGACATGCAACGCTTCCTGACCGCCATAGAAGAAGAACGTGATATTACACCTGAGCAATATGCCAGTGAAATTGTCTGGCCCATGCTGGCTCTTCGCGCTTTGGCTTCTGATCAGATCCAAGTGACGAAGGCTGAGGTCGAGCAGATCATCCAGGGTGAATACGGACCGAAAGTCCAAGTAAGAATGATCGCCGTTTCTCAAAAGGAAAAAGCAGATCAAATCTACAAAGCTGCAATGGCAGCCCCCGACACTTTTCGGCGGCTCGCCAAGGAGTATTCGGAAGACGCGGCCAGTGCGGCCGTCGATGGCTTGCTGCCGCCTGTTCGCCGTAACAAAGCCAAGGATCCTTTGGAACGCGTTGCGTTCCAACTGCAGCCCGCCGAAATTTCACCCGTATTCCAAATTGGTGATATGCATTTGATCGTTCAATGCGTGCGTCATCTTGCTGCGACTCCTCCAAGTCCGGACATGATGCCGATGATTCAAGAGCGGATCACCGAACAACTTCGAGATCAACGACTGGGAAGTGCTGCAGACGGAATTTTTGTGGAACTCCAAAAGAATGCCGAAGTCGTTACTGTGCTCGGGAATCCGGAATACGAACAAAAGTACAAGGGCGTTGCCGCTTACATCAATCGTCAGCCACTCCCACTTACCTACTTGGCAGCCGAGTGTATGGCTCGACACGGCAAAGAGATTCTTCGAGGCGAGATCAGCCGGTATCTGCTCAATACAAACCTGAAGAAAAAGAATAAGTCTGTTGAGCAAGCGGACATAGATCGCGAAGTTGCAATTGCGGCCGAATCAGAAGGCTTCTTGACGGCTGACCTCAAGCCAGATGTTTCGGCTTGGCTGAAAAGTATCCTGGAACAGGAAGGCGCAACTGTCGAACTTTACGTCTCCGATGCGGTTTGGCCTAGCGTGGCGCTCAAGAAATTGGTCGAAGACACTGTCGAGATTACTGATGAAGATTTGCAAAAGGGATTCGAAAATAACTTTGGGCCTCGAGCCGAAGTCCTGGCATGTGTTTTGAGCAATCAGCGAGCGGCTGAAGACGTTTTCCGAGAAGCTCGAAACAAGAAGGGGGAGCAGCAGTTCGGTGAACTTGCAGCTAAGTACTCCGTGGAGCCAATTTCCAGAAGTAACTTTGGCAAGATCCCCGCGATCCGTCGCCACAGCGGAAATCCAACGCTGGAGGAGGCGGCATTCTCACTGCAGCCGGGTGAAATCTCTGGAATCTTAGTTTGGAAGGACCAATATGCGATCCTCTACAAGCAGGGTGAAACGACTCCGATCGTGAAAGAGTTCGAAGCCGTACGTGAGGAGCTAACGCGTGAAATTCGTGGAAAGAAGACCTACGCAGCAATGCACAAGTACATGGACGAAATGCTGAAAACGGCACAAATCGATAACTTCCTAGAAGGCACGACGCAGAGCGGAAAAGTTGTTCCCGCCTCGGGAACGCAGGCTCAACAGCCTGGTGCCGTCGTGCCACGTTAACGGTCGAAAATCTCAAATCGCTCAACGCAAACGCTCGTCGCTCTCGGCGAGCGTTTTTGCATAAACAGACAGACTGGATTTTCTGCGAACCGATTGTCCTTGCAGATACTCCAATGAGGAACGAGAGATCTGTACCTAGTAGCTGCACCCACAGAGGGTTTTGGAACGGAACGGCATAATCAATCTAGCCAGTGTACTTGGCTGCCGAAATAATGGAGGGAGTGCCAAATGCGGCGGAGCCAGTAGATAGAAAATCGCTACAGCCATGAATGAACACCCTAAATCCGACAACAGTGATCCATCAGAACCAACCTTCCAGGTCGAATACGCAGCTCGCGTCCATCGCTTGCCGCCCTATATGTTTGGTCGGATCAATGCGACGCTTTACGAAAAACGAGTGGCCGGGCACGATGTAATCGATATGGGGATGGGAAATCCCTCCGATCCGCCAGAGCGTATCGTGATGGAAAAGCTGGCAGAAGCGACTTACGATGATCGCAATCATGGCTACAGCAAATCCAACGGGCTCTTGAATCTGCGTCGTGAGTTGACTAGCAAGTATTTTCGCAAATACGGAGTTCGGTTGGATCCAGACAGCGAAGCCATCGTCTGCTTGGGGAGCAAGGAGGGCTTTAGCCACATGTGCTTGGCACTCATGGGCCAAGGCGATACCGCTATGATTCCTGCACCGTATTTTCCGGTGCACATGTATGGTGTCATCCTGGCGGCTGGAAATGTGGTGGCCCTGGAAGTCGCAGACAGCGAAAAGTTTCTGTCGAACATTGCGTACACTTGCCAGCACTTTCATCCTACGCCCAAGCTCTTGATTCTCAACTATCCGCACAATCCATCGACGGTCACGGTAGAGCAGGAGTTTTTCACCGAAGTCGTGAAGCTGGCCAAACGCTATGGCTTTATGGTGATCAGCGATTTTGCTTACTCCGATGTTGCCTTTGACGGTTACACTCCGCCGAGCTTTTTGGCTTCGCCAGGAGCCATTGATGTTGGCGTAGAGTTCACGACGATGAGCAAAGGCTACAACATGGCTGGTTGGCGCGTCGGTTTTTGCGCGGGCAATCGAGACATGGTGAGTGGCTTGGCGACGATCAAGGGCTACTATGATTACGGCATGTTCCAAGCGATCCAAATCGCCGCGATCGTCGCACTTCGAGAAACAGAGTCCGCAGTGGAAAAGCAATCTGAGGTCTATCAAAATCGGCGTGATGTACTGGTGGACGGTCTTCGGCGAATTGGATGGGAAGTCGACCCTCCCAAGGCGGGAATGTTCCTTTGGGCCAGAGTCCCTAACAAGTGGCTGCAGCGAATGGATACGATGGACTTCGCCATGATGTTGCTCGAGGATGGAGATGTCGCCGTTAGTCCTGGAAGTGGATTTGGTCCCGCTGGTGAAGGTTACTTGCGAATGGCTCTCGTGGAAAATGAAAGCCGACTTAGACAAGCTGTTCGGCAAATTGCAAGATGCCTGGAGCGAAAAGAACTGGAGTACAACGCCGCAGACTCGCCGAAGTTGGAACCTGCCTCCAATTCACCTAGGTCGTGACTGAAATGCATTCAAGAAAGATTTGGGGCATCGCAGGCGGCTCGGGCTCCGGCAAGACGACGTTGATCCGACGCTTGCGAGCTTCGCTGGGCCAGGAAAAAACTTCTGTGGTTTACATCGATGATTACTACCGCGATCTTCGACACTTGACGCTTGCGGGAGCGCCCGGCCTGGCTGGACTCCGACTACGAGCTGATGCCCGTCCCGTGCCCCGAGGGCTGCGACCTGGACTCGGCCTGCATCGAGTGCCCGGCCTGCGGCGCC
>JBCCEO010000450.1:0-6859 GCA_039030255.1 Planctomycetota bacterium
CATATCTTTACCACCGGTTCCAACCCACATATGAATCCATCCATGTGGGTCTTCCAATCCATCAGCATTTAATATCCCTCTTTTTCCTCCAAAATGTGTGTACTCTGTTTGTTTTAGTATGTCATCAATTCCATTTCCGGTTAAGCCGGCTAAGAACGCGAATACTGCTTTCTGTCGCTCCGGCCCTGTGGATTCCTAGTTGTAATTCCAAGCGCCGCTCCCCTGAACAATTCCCAAGTCCGAGAAAAATGCACATCGAGTCGCTGCAAAAGTTTTTTGCAAGTTCGCCAGCCGTAAGGCTGCTGCGCTCGCCGCATGCATTTTGGATCATGGACTTCCTGAATCAGCAATTCAAATTGGCCGGCAAAATCACGCGTCCGCACAGCGAGCTGGCTGTCGAACTAGACGCCTATCTCGACCAACTTTCCAAGGACGCCTTTGTCGGAGACGCCAAGTTCGATTCGCGTGACAAGGCGGACACTTATCTTGCCAGTTGGTGCTCTGGATCGATTGGATGGCTCAAGCGTTTCATAGATGAAGACGCAACCGAACCCCACTACCAGTTGACCGCTGAATTCGAAAAAGCATTGGCCTTCGTGGAGAAATCTTCTCGCGACATTGGCTTCATCGGGACCGAATCTCGCCTCCGAAGTATCCTTGAAATCCTGGGAAATATCGTTTCCGGCGTTCAAGAAGATCCGACAATTCGCTTGCGACAACTTGAAGCTCAAAAGGCGGAAATAGATCGTGAAATTGCTCTACTGCGCAGCTCGGTCAAGCCTACAGCGATGTCGAAGACTCAAGTACGCGAACGTTTCTCGCTCGCCTGCCAGCAACTTCACCAACTCAAGAGTGAATTTCGCGCGGTCGAAGATCGCTTCAAGGAGATAACCCGCGGCGTCCAGCAACGCATCCTTTCCTCGGGCGACTCTCGGGGCGACATCCTACAATTCGCTTTGGACAGCGAGGATATGCTGAAACACGGCGATCAGGGGCAGAGCTTCTTCGAATTTCTGAAGCTCTTGCATTCACCGGAAAGTCAAGATCGCATTGCGGAATTAGTAGAACAACTAAATGCGATCGAATCATTGGCTGGAGAGCACGAAGAGCTCTTATCGCTGCGTAGTATGGTCCCCACGCTGATTGCAGAAGCCGAAAAGATTTTGCGTACCACACAGCATCTTTCCGTAACCCTTCGCCGTCTGCTCGACTCAAGATCGACGCGGCATCACCAACAGTTGAGCCAAGTGCTTCGAGATATCCTTTCTTCTGCGGCTAGTTTGGCCGAAAATCCTCCCGATCACTTGGGCTTGGAAGTCGAAGTCGAACTTGAAATCCAAAGCCCGATGGATCGTCCATTCTGGGTAGGCACCGAGCCATTTGAAGAAGTACAGCTGGCCCCAGTAGAGAACAAGGAAGAAGATCAGCGCCAGGCCTTAGAGCAATTGGTTGCTCTCGAGCGACTTGACTGGCAAAGCATGCGACAGAACGTCGATCGACTCACCGAAGACTCGGGCGCCGCCTTAGCACAATTGCTGGAACGATATCCGCTAGCGGCCGGCGCGGTTGAAGTCCTCGGATACTTGCAAATCGCCTACGACGACGGGCATCAGATCGATCCAAGCATACAAGTCGAGCTACCGACAAAGCTGACTGGCGAACTCGGAAGAGGGCTGCAGATTCCCAACGTAGTTTTCCTTCCCAAGTCTCAGCGGAAGAAATCAAAAACACTTTACGAACGCAGTTTGGCGGAGAAAGTTCTGTGATCGAACAAAGCACAGAGTCCTTACCCAATTACAAAGACTGGAGCTTCGCAGCGGTTCGACTGCTGCAAGGAGCCGTATATAGCGACGACGCGGCGTGGGATACCTTGCTTCGGCATCAAACTCCCTTGCGAGACTACTTCGCACGGATCGGATTGCTGCTCGTTGTAGACGAGCCCGAGGGCTTAGCCTTCATCCGGCAATTGAGCGATGACGAAGCGGTCGACGAGTACGGCAACTTGCCACGCTTGTTCCGTCGCACACGTTTGGGCTACGACACGACGCTGCTATGTGTTCTGCTGCGAGAGCGACTACGACGATTTGAAGAAGAGGACCTGGACAATCAGCGCTGCGTGGTGGACCAAGCAGAATTGCTGGAAAGTTGGAAGAACTTCTTCCCAGGTAAAGAAGATGAAGTGCGATTGCAAAAGACGCTCGAAACTGCGTTTAGAAAACTGGAAGGACTGAAGTTCGTCAATCGTTTCGGCGACGCAGCTGGCTGCTGGGAGATTCGCCGAATCTTGAAAGCGCGCCTGCCAGTGAACGAACTCGAGAAGCTAAAAGAACAATTGCAAGCAGCCGCAGAGTAGACCTACCACACCGACGCGACCCAACAGGACAGAAAAACCACGCGACTTCGTGGAACAGTGGCCGAAAAGTCTTGACGACTTCCGCTACGAGAAAATGGAAAGATAAATGGACACTATTGGCTGGACTCCTAATGCACGCCCTGGCTATCGCTTGAAGAAGCTGGAAGTCACCAACTGGGGTACCTTCGACAGCACGCAAGGCCAAGTTTATCAACTGGCCCCGGAGGGCCGCAGCGCGCTGCTAGTCGGACAAAACGGTTCTGGTAAATCCACGCTGGTCGATACCCTGCTGACCCTACTGGTGCAACCAGGAGTTCGGAATTACAATGTAGCTGCTGGTGCGAAAAAACGTGAGCGGGACGAACGAACCTACATTCGCGGTGCTTGCGGACGCTCCAGCGACGAAGAAGCAGGCTCGGTCACCGACTACTTGCGGCCCGACGACAAACATTACTCCGTGCTGCTGGCTTGCTTTGAGAAGGCAAGTACCGGTGACGCGTTCACCGTCGTGCAAGTTCTCCAAATCCTGGGCGATGGCGATGTCGATAAAACCTACGCTTTTGCCGACAGTGAGAAGAGTATTGCCGAAGACCTCAGCGGCCTGACGCGTGCCGAGAAAATTCGTAAGCAGCTGATCGAACGCGGCTTCAAAGCGACGACCAAGTACAGTGAGTACATGCCTTGGATCGCACGAAAAACCGGCATGCGATCCAAAGCCCTAGACGTGTTCAATCAGACGGTGGCGGTGAAAGACATCCAAAGTCTGAATCGCTTTATCCGCGATCATATGCTCGAAGGGAAACCTTGGAAGGATCGAATCGAGAACTTGCTGAGCCACTTTTCGCAGCTTAGCCAAGCCCACCAGTCCTTAGTGCGTGCCCGTCGACAGATCGAACTGCTTCAGCCCATCGAAGTCGCATCAGAAAAGCTATCGAAGCTTTCTTCGGAGCAAATGCTTTTCCAACAACAACTGGATGCAACCGACAGCTTTTTCAAGCAAAAGACGATCGATTGGCTGAAACCCAAAGTAACGCACAATCAGGATCGCATTGAAGAATCCCGTTCACGGAAAGCAGAACTCGAAAAGGAAATTGACGCACTCGACGATACCCAGCGTTATTTCAAGAACGAAATCGAGAACACCGGAGGGGAAAGGCTGCGGCAGCTCCCACTGCAACTCGAATCTCAATCCACGATGCTTGCAGCCAAGAAACGCGAGCGAAGCCGCTTACTGAGCAGCCTCAAGTTGGCGGGCGTCGAAACAACGCTGAACGACGAAAACGACTTCAAGGCTTTGCCCGATAAACTGGAGCAAGTCCAAGAAGCGGCGGCGCGACGATCGACTGAGATTGCTGCACAACGCCTGGATCTAGCTCGCCAGCTCACCGAAGTGCGAAAGCACATCGAGGACGATTCCTCGCAGCTTCAATTCTTGCAGCAACAGCCTGGCAACCTGCCAGGCTGGTTGGCCGAAGTACGAGTGAAAATAGCCCAGACACTTGGAATCGAAAGCGAGCAACTGACCTTCGCTTGTGAACTGATTTCCGTAGCCGAAGATTCTTACGGTTGGCAAGCCGCAATTGAACTCGTGATGCGCCCCTTCGCGCTGACTTTGCTGGTGCCCGAGGAACACTATCGTGCTGTCAGCCGCTACGTCGAGAGTAATAAACTCACTGACCAAAAAGGCCGCGGCCAAAAGTTAGTCTACTGCCGCGTTCCCTCTGAGCCGGAACACGGGACGCTTGAAAAGCTGCATAGCGATTCGCTTGTCTACAAACTCCACCTGCAAGAAGAGCATGCACTGCGTGGCTGGTTGCAATTGGAATTGCAGAGTCGATTCGACTTCCGTTGCTGCACTTCGCTCGAACAATTCCAGCGTGCACCTGGGCTCGCCATGACGCAAGAGCGTCATGTGAAATATGGCAAGCAGCGTCACGAAAAGGACGATCGTGCTCAGGCCATCGATTCCAAGCGCTTCGTTTTGGGCTGGGACAATGCTGCAAGATTGGCCGAACTTCATGCGAGCCTTCAAAAGTACCGTGAAGAAGAAAGCACAGTTCTCAACGATATCCACCAGCTGGAAACCGACTCGAAGAAAGTCTCCAAGCAATTGGCCGCGGTGGACGATGCCCTTTCCGTTCAAGACTACGAATTGATCGATATTCAAAAACACAAAGATGAAATTCGCAAGCTGGAAAATGAACGCAAGGCCATCGAGCAATCGAATGATGCTGTGCGTGTTCTGCGCGAACGATTAGAGGATGCCGCAAAACGCAGGCAGGAAGCGCAGAAAGAACGGGACGAAGCGATCGCCGTCGAGAGCAACATGTTGCGCGAAAGTGAGCATTCTCAAGGGCTGCTAGAAAAGTACGAGTCCTTGCTACAATCGCGAGCGGCAGACGGCAGCCTGAATGAGCACCGTGTCATGTTCGAACAACTCGACTTGGCATTGGAATCGCGATTGGAAGGACTAACGGATCTACTCGAATTCTCCGAAATCCAAAACGAATCCTCACGCGAACTCCAAGAATCGCTGAACAAACTGAGCGCCAAAACGGATCCGCTCCGAGATGAGATCATTCGCGCCATGCAACGTTTCCTCGGGGAAAGTCCCGAAGAGAAGGATGATCTGCGAGCGGATTTGTTGTACTTAGACGGCTTCTTAGGATTACTCGATCAGCTTCGCAAGGACGATCTGCCCAAGTACGAAAAGCGTTTCCAAGAACGGCTGAACGAAAAAGTCATTCAAGAAATCGGCGTCTTCCATGCCGCCCTGCAGTGTGAAAAACAGGAGATCGCTACCAAGATTGGAGTGCTCAATGAATCCTTAGAGCAACTCGAATACCGTGCTGGTACATACATGCGGCTCGAGCCACGCGATGCCTCCGACCGCGAGATCAAGGACTTTCAGCTGCTCCTTCGCGATTGCCTCTCGGATCAGTTCGATGGCGACGCCGAGGCGGATGAAGCACGATTCAAGCGTATTGAAAAACTAATCCGTCGCCTACGTGAAGAAGAACGCTGGCGCGACAAAGTTACCGATGTTCGCCGCTGGTTCGACTTCGCGGCACGCGAATTGGATGCGATCAATGGCGAAGAGCGTAGTTGCTACGAAGACAGTGCGGGACAGTCGGGTGGTGAAAAAGCAAAACTTGCATTCACGATCCTCGTCGCCGCCATCGCTTATCAGTTCGATATCAACCCGAGTGACGAAGATGACGATCGCTTCCATTTTGTGGTGGTCGACGAGATGTTCTCCAAGGTCGACGACCGCTACGCCGAATATGCGTTGCAGCTTTTTGAAAAATTCGGACTTCAATTGCTCATCGTTGCTCCTCTGGATGCCAAGGCCCGCGTCACTGAACCCTATGTTGGATGCTACTTGCACACCGTTAAGAACGAGAAGCGGCGCACGAGCGAAGTCATTTCATTAACGGCAACCGAATACGCAACGGCCCTTCAAGGTAGAACCCAAAGTAGATCCGGAACCCGCACACAGACTGAAGCTGCTACTACCGCCGCCTCAAGCACAGCCACGAAGAAGCGCAAGCCTAAGTAATGGTCTTCTTTCGCTCCGCCGAAAGCTTTGCCCTCAAGTCCCTGTCTGCCCGTGAGCCGCGAAGCGCAAGCGACCAGGCTTCTCAATTGCACAGGAAGCGGCTAAAGCCTGCACTCCAGCGATTGTTCCCATCGCCTCAGTTATAAAAAACATAAGCCTGCAACTTGGAACTATTTCTCTTCGACATTCAATGGAGCGACTTTGCTATCGCTGAGTAGCTCCAATGTAAAATCATCGAAGCTAACTTGGGCTTGATTCTTACTGTACGTAGACTGAAAAAGCCCTACTTGAAGTTCTACGTCCTCCAAGTCTTTTCGTTGAATCGGTGAACAATCGAGCTCTGCCCAATTCTTTCCATCTGGACTGTGGCGAAGAAAGAAGAGGTCACCAGCCTTCTCAAGCTGCAAGTACTTGTCAGCCTTTTTGCCTTGCCCACTGTTTCCTGGCTCGCTTCGGCGTCCATCGTTCGCATGACGTGCGTAAACTCCACTGTAGAGCGGAAAATAGTCGATGCTGATCCAGTCTTCGCCTTTGCCAGCCTCGCCCAGGTCACCGACGCGGGCCATGATGCCACAGTTATTGAAGGACAGACTCTCGTATTCTTCGACTCGCACGGTTGCCCGAAAATCACATTGAATGGATTTGTAGAGAAAGGGCCCAAGCGGCGTCCAAGGTTCTTGATAACGCCCCTCGGAGCACTGCATCCAGAGTTGACCATCAGCGGCTTCAATTCGATCAGCAGTCGTGCCTTCCTGAGACCCCAGCAACCCTGACCAATTAAGCTTGGTGACACCAGCGGCAAGTATATCTTTTGCATCGGAGAAGTCGTCGACTATTGTTTCGACACCGTCCTGCTCCCACCTTTGACTCAACTTCTTCTTGGCTTCCTTAGACAGTTTCGCTTTTGGCTTCTGATCCTTCTTCTTATTGAAGGGCCAAGGTTCTAC
>JBCCEO010000451.1:0-6859 GCA_039030255.1 Planctomycetota bacterium
TGACAAGTTGACTTGGAAGACGTCGCCAGAGTGAATGTAATCTACGGCCTTCGCGACGGCACTGCGATAGTCGGCTGAAGTAAAGTTGCTCGTCCACTGCTCGCGACTTGTCGCAAACTGCGGTGCCAACTGAGAACTGGAAATTTGGTAGCCACCGTGGCTCGAGTCGCTCTCCATCGGCTCGGTCGCCAATAGCTGCGTCAGTCGTTTGATGCGTCGATAGGCTCGTCTTTGTCTGGCGCTCGGATCAACCTCGGGAAATCCTTGCGAAATGATCCAGCCCTTCTCTTGCACGTGATCCCAACACAACACCGTGTCATAAAGCCCAAGATATGCGACGGGCAATTGAAAATCGTTGAATTTTGCCGAAGGGATTTTCTCGAAGCAAAGGCCCAATTCATAGCCGAACCAGCCAAGCAACCCGCCTTGAAACGGTGGCAAACCGGCCACTTTCTCCCGCTGGTAAGGAGCAACAAAGCTAGCGATGGATGCTAGGGCATCATTGTAAGGACGATCGATTCGTAACTTGGAAAATGGCTCGACTGCCAGATAGCTATAACGCCCCAAATCCTCGTGCTGCAAACTACTGTCGAGCCAGACACAACCGGCTAATTTGCCAAGTCGCCCAAAGCAGTATTCTGGCGTATATGCATCCGGCAATGGACGCACCAAAGGCTCAAGTAATTTCTGAGCTTGAGAGCGCTTCGTTGCTTCCAACATTGCCGACAAAAATTCGATTCCTTAGCTGCTTAATTCCGGGACTATAATTATCTGGCTCGGCCTTCCCCAGAAAAGGGGATTTTTTCTGAGGATGGGAATTTGGGTAAAACTTCATCAACTTTTTAGCCCCTCGCTACACTCGGCGACATCCCGGAAACCGCCTTCTACCGAATCCGATCAGGATTCGCCCAGACTTCTACAAACCTGGTTTCCGAGCACTAATCACTGTCCACAGCAAATGACGCCAAACACAGTCCACTTGCTCAAATCCTGACTGCTGCAGCCATTGCAATTGATCTGGCAAGCAGTCGTGAAAGTCGTGCTCCGCTTGATGCTGCATCCACATTTCCCATTCCTGCTCGCTTGCGCCAGCCGCCCTAGATGCTTTTTGCCACTCTTCCATGTGCATGGAGTATATTTCTTCGGTCGCTCCCGCGAATTGATCGCTATAGCTTAAGACACCACCGGGAGTCAGCCAACGTAAACAACTCGCAAACAGGGCTTGCTTTTCGGCGCTGGTCAAATGATGCAGGGCGATGGTCGACAGGATCAAGTCGAAGCACTCGGAGTCGAAATCGACTTCTCGCAAATCAGCCTGGACAAAGTCGATTGATTGACCGACAGAGCGCTTTGCTGCAATATCCAGAGAGGACTGCGATAAATCCACGGCGGTGATTTTCGCCGAAGGGAATCGTTCGTGGATCGCGACAGTCAAATTCCCCGTGCCACTGCCTAGCTCTAAAACACGAAGAGCCCGCTCTTGCTCCAGCTGACGAACGCTGTTGGGTATGTAGCGAAAAAGGGCCCACAGCATTTCGTCGTATCGTGGAACACAACGGCGAATTGCAGCCGCGTAATCATCTGAAATCGAATCAAAAAAATCGGCAATTTCGGCAGAGCTATTTTCGCCCGCAGCACGTGCCGCCAATGAACTCACTGGCCTTGCCTCAGTCGCTTTGTGCGTTTCTAACTTGTGCAATTCTTGCTCTGGCTTGAGCGTCCAGCAGGAAGGATGCAATTCCATGCCAACATGACCATAGTAGCTTTGCGCCTTGGGAGCGGCCAACAATATTAATGTTGCTTCGGCTCCTGCGGCTTGTCGTGTATGTCGCATAAGCTCCTGCCCGATCCCCTGTCGCTGAAACTCTTGATCCACGGCCAAGTCGGACAAATACGTGCAGTAAGCGCCGTCGCTAATCGCTCGCGATACGCCAACAAGCTTTCTCGTGGCGTCGCGCGCCGTGATAATTACATCGGCCGAGCGCAACATCTTTTCTATGCGTGCTGGTTCATCTACGGGGCGACGCTCTGCTAGCGTCGCGCGATGTAGTAAATCACAGAATTCAACGCGGCTCAGGTCTGCCTCTTGCTGATACTCAATCTCAGACATAGTCCCCTCTTCGAACGCTTTGCTAATAATTCCGTCACGCGTTTGCAACTCCAAACAGCCCTGTGCCACCGCTTTCGTCTACTACCCGGATTGAAAGCCAAACTGTCTAATCGTAGCCAAAGTATGTTAGCGAAGATTTCCGGTTTTTAGGATCTGTCTCAGCAGAATCAAGCGGCATGACAACCCATGATTTTTATGCCAACGTGGAAGCGGCTCGCGACGGCATCTGGAACAAAAAGATATTTCAACCCAAAGTCGCAATAGTACTCGGCAGCGGATTGGGGCCCATTGCAGACTATGTGGATCATCCTGCTTCGATTCCTTACCCTGAAATCGTTGGCTTTCCAAAGACAGCAGCTCAAGGACACTCGGGCGAACTAATACTCGGATACTTGTCTGGTGTGCCTGTTGTACTGATGAAGGGCAGGGCACATTGCTATGAAGGTTGGAGCTACCAACAAGTTCAATTTCCCGTTTTCGTCATGCACGCGCTTGGCACGCGGACATTGATCACTACAAACGCTGCCGGCGGCCTGAATTCCCGTTATCGTCAAGGAGACTTGATGGTGCTCGATAACCATATCGATTGCTTACCAAGATCTCAGGCAACGGAAATCGCACCAATGCAGTTTGAACAGCCAGTGCTTCGAGGCGGCGATCCATATGATCGAAGCCTTATCCAGCGGGCGTTACAAATTGCGAGACTCCAAGACTTTGTGCTTCATCAAGGCTGTTACCTTGCCACACTCGGCCCGACTTATGAGACGCGACATGAATACAGCATGTTTCGTTCTTGGGGGGCCGACGCGGTGGGAATGTCCACGGTCCCAGAGGTATTGGCTGCTCAGCAGCTGCACATGAACACCTTGGGATTTTCGGTCATCACCAATGTCGCTTCGACCGACGTCCCCGTGAATACGACGCACGAAGAGGTGGTCGAGACAGGAAACGCCGCAGGCCGCAAACTTATCCGCATCGTCATGCAAATCTTAGACGACTTAAGCGGCGAACCGGACTAAGCATGCGCATGCCGCAAGTTTCGAGTCACCCGCCCATTCCGAGTTCAACGAGGAGTTCTGGAAGGGTCGGAGCCTGAGCGACAGGCTTCCTTGAATCGAGCACACTCTCCGTCTAAAGCAATTAGAATCGAAATCGTCGTTTGCGAAAACCGCTCTGCTGGCCAGAATCGCTCCGCCAATTCTAAACTCTACGAAGCGTTCTCGTGCTCCAATACGCCAGTCACCATGGCTCGAAGCTTCGGCTCGGCGTTGTTAGCAACTGCGATAATCTTTTCAACCTCAGCAGGCTGAAGTGCATCGGGAAGACACATATCAGTAATGACAGAAAATCCTACGACTCGCAGCCCGCAGTGAACGGCCACGATCACTTCGGGTACGGTCGACATACCGACAACATCCGCACCAATCGTTCGCAAGAAACGATACTCAGCCCTAGTTTCAAGGTTTGGACCAGCGACCGCGACGAACACACCTTTGTGCGCCACAAAGTTTCCTTTGCGAGCGATCTCCAAAGCAGTATCCACCAATCCTAAGTCATAAGGCTCACACATGTCGGGAAAGCGTGGGCCAAGACGATCATCGTTGATTCCAATCAGCGGGTTGTCGCCCATCAAATTGATGTGATCTTCAATCACTACGATGTCGCCATCGTTAAAGTAGGGATTCATCCCCCCGGCAGCGTTGGAAACAATTAGCAAACCCGCCCCCATGGCCTTCATGACTCGAACAGGCAACGTAATTTGCTTAAGGGGATATCCCTCATACATATGAAAACGGCCTTCCATGGCCATGATAGGCAACCCGCAAAGATTGCCACACACCAACCGTCCACGATGGCTAGTTGCAGTTGATTTGGGAAAGTGTGGAATCGACTCGTATTCAATCGAGGCTTCCACCTCAATTTGTTCGACCAGTGGTCCTAGACCTGTACCTAGGATGATTCCAGCGTGGGGCTTCTTGTCCCACTGCTTTCGAATGTAACTACACGCATCCTCAATTTGAGCGTAAAGTTCAAGCATCGTGTGGCGAGATGAGGTAAGAGATGAGAATCTTTTTTCGCCTTGCTTGGCACCGACTTCCATTGGCGAAGCATTAAAGCATGGACCTTGCACTTGTTCAACAGGATTTTTGAAAATCACTTCACTTTGGTTGTGAGTTTTCTTTTTTACTTTTATGTTTGGCATTTAGCGTATCCATACTTGCAACTTCAAGAAATAAATCTTAGGGCACTCACACTCATGGAACGAAGGCGACTTGGGCAAAGCGGTTTATCAGTAACAGATATATGCATGGGAACGATGACTTTCGGTTCTCAATGCGATGAAGAAACATCCTTTGCCATCATGGACCGTGCCTATGAAGCCGGAATCGATTTTCTAGATGCGGCGGAGATGTATCCGGTGCCGCCCAAAGAAGAAACATTTGGTCGCACCGAGGTTATCGTCGGAAAGTGGTTAAAGACCAAGCCTCGCGATCAGATTCTTGTAGCCACTAAGATTACGGGACCTGGCCATGGCTGGTTTTCTCCACCGGTGCGCGGCGGCCGGACGGCCATCGATCCTCACCAAATCCGCACGGCACTTGAAGATAGCCTCGATCGCCTTCAAACCGATTATGTCGACCTTTACCAAACGCATTGGCCCGATCATCACATGCGTTACGAAGACACGCTCGCGGCCTTGGAGAAATTGAGAGACCAAGGAAAAATCCGGGCTATTGGCTGCAGCAATGAAACATGCTGGGGACTCATGAAAAGTCTTTGGAGCGCCGAAAAACACGGCACCGCTCGCTATGACACCGTCCAAAATAACTTCAGTCTGATCAATCGCCGCTGCGAAAGTGAACTTGCGCAAGTGTGCCGGCAGGAAAAAGTCAGCCTGCTGCCCTATTCGCCACTTGGCGGCGGAGTTCTCACCGGCAAGTACTGCGAGTCTTTCCCAAGCGACGGACGCTTTACCGACTACCTCAACAATGGCGGCCCGCGTCAAAAAATGATGGCCAGTCGCTTTGTCAACGATCGAACACTTGAAGTCACCCGGCGTTTAGCTTCCATCGCTGATGATATTGGCGTATCACTGACAGCTCTCAGCGTGGCGTGGAGCCGGCAACATGACTTTGTTGCGAGCACCATTATCGGCGCAACAAGCATCGCACAACTCAACGAAAGTTTGGAGGCGATCGATTTGATTCTTGACTCAGAAACACTGGAGCGAATCGATGAGATTGAAGTCGAAATTCCAATTCCGCTTCGAGAAGATGGACTTCGAAAGCTTTAGTCAACGAAAATTGGGCCGAGCCAATGCACATCGGCAGATCAAATTATCCGCAGCTACATTGGAAATCACACCCAACCTCGCCCGCACAATCCGCACAAATTGCTGCGTGAAATGCGTCTGCGACTGAAAATCCAATTCTTCGCTTCAGCGAAAATTTGCGACTGAGCGAAGATATTTGGACGGCTTGCTCCTTTCGCCTCTTACATGAGTCATTGCACCGTCCCGTGAATTAGCCTCGCCCTCAAATTCCTATATAGCAGTTTTGAACAGAGGAAAAGAAGTAGAGTGTGTGTGATACAGCGAATTCTGGTAACGGGCGGGGCAGGGTTCCTAGGCTCTCACATCTGCGAGAGACTTGTCGATGAAGGGCATGATGTCATCTGCCTCGACAACTTCTTTACGAGCCAAAAGACCAACGTCGCGCACTTGCTCAACCGTCCGAATTTCGAACTGATTCGCCATGACGTAACCCTTCCAATATTTTTGGAAGTAGACCAGATTTACAACATGGCTTGCCCAGCCGCTCCAGGGCACTATCAGTTCAATCCGATTAAGACGACGAAAACGAGTGTCATGGGATCCATCAATGTCCTTGGAATTGCCAAGCGTTGTGGAGCTCGAATTCTGCAGGCTAGTACATCGGAAATCTACGGAAACCCCGAAGTCCACCCGCAGCCCGAAAGCTATCACGGCAACGTCAACACGCTCGGCCCCCGCGCCTGCTACGACGAAGGAAAGCGACTCGCCGAAACGCTTTTCATGGACTACCATCGCTCCAACAACGTTGACGTCAGAATTGTTCGCATTTTCAACACCTATGGGCCGCGGATGCACCCTTACGACGGCCGCGTTGTTTCAACTTTTGTTCGCCAGGCGCTAAGCGGCCAAGACATCACCATCTTTGGAGATGGCTCGCAGACCCGATCCTTCTGCTATCGCGATGATCTTATCGAAGGCATCATACGCATGATGAACAATGACGACGGCTTCGTTGGCCCCGTCAACATTGGCAACCCCGGCGAGTTTACCATTCGTGAATTGGCTGAAATGGTTATTGAAATGACTGGTTCCAAAGTTGCCTTGGAGCAACTTCCATTGCCAGCCGATGATCCAGAGCGCCGCCAACCGGACATCACATTGGCGCAAGAAAAGCTTTCCTGGGAACCAGGAATTCCGTTGCGAGAAGGACTTCAAAAGACCGTTGATTGGTTCCAATCTATCAACTTGGCACACTATCGCCCACCGACGCCAAACTTCCATTAGCTTCCAGGTCGAACCGCACGGCTTTTTCGCCTCACACCTTACCCGGTCTCAGTAAAAGCCAACAATTGCTCTGACAATTCTGGAAACTGGGCAAACTGCTGCTTTACTCTCTCTCTGTAGAAATCTACGAGTTCGACTGAGTGTTCATGACGTGACCGATCCACCATGACTTTGAGAGCTCTGGATATCCA
>JBCCEO010000452.1:0-6857 GCA_039030255.1 Planctomycetota bacterium
CCGAGCAGCCATTTTTTGATTTGGATTGAAAGAGGTCACTACGTTGGGAAAAAAGGAGAAACCAAGCAAGCCCGAGGAAGAAATGGAGCTGAAAGAACCTTCCTTGGCTCCAGCCTGCCTCGTAATTGTGATTCTCTCATTGGCGGTCTTCTGCAGTGTTTGCGGTATCGGTAGCTGGTTCATGTTCAGCGATCAGTACCCTTTGGCTGTCAAATCAATCAACACGCAGCTAATTCCTTGGATCGAGAGCAGCCAACTGTCGGGTGAGGACCAGGAACAGATCATCGCGGAACTAAATACAGTGTTGAAGAAGGTCGAGGATCGGGCAATCAGCAGCCAACAGTTAACCCGGCTGCGTAATTGCCTGCTGGACAATCCAGTTCTGCTTTGGGGATGCGTGGATAACATCATTGCCGCTGCCCCGAATGCCGGGCTCTCCGAAACGGAGCAAGAGGCTCTGGCGCGGGTTAGTCAGCGCCTGCTTCGTGCGGCGGCGGAACGCAAACTGAGCCGAAAAGACTTGGAATTTACCTTCCAGAGTAGTTCTAGGGTGCGAAAAGACAGGCAAAGTGTGGAAGTTGTCGGCCCATTGACGGCTGAACAAATCCGAGAGTACATGAAACGGGCAGAGCAAATCGTGGATCGCCACGAAATTCCGAACGAGCCATATGAGCAAACTCCTGCAGAAGCTTTTCATGTACTCATTGACGCAGCACTAACTGTGCAATCACAATAGGGGGTATTCAAATCTCGCCAGACCGGAAATGGAAGGCGGATTTACCGACGGAGTTTAATCCCACAGCCCTTTGTCGATTCCCTGGAGCCGATCCCCGGGGCGCGACTTCCTTCCCCCACTGCTTGATACAAGAATGGCGTTTCTTACTGCAATTAGCGGATCTGGTTTCGGAAATCGCTTCGAAATCGAACAGCCAGAAACGGTACTTGGCCGTCATCCCGACTGCGATGTCACCATTGATGTTGGAGCCGTAAGCAGGCAGCATGCCAAGATATTGTCTCGGAACGGCAAGTACGAATTGGAGGATCTGAAGAGTCGCAACGGCACGTTCTTAAATGGCGAGCTGCTCGAGCAAGTCACTGAGCTTAGCGATAGCGATGTCATTCGTATTTGCGACGTGGAGTATTCTTTCCATACGCAGGCCCCAAGCAGCCTGGACAGTGCTGCACTCCTGGCGGGTCCGGGGGCGACTTCCGATGGAAGTTCCTTCGGCGTCGTGATGGTGGATGACGACGCCAACGTTGCCGGCTCGCGCGAATACAGTAGCAAACTTGATATTCGAGGGAGCAAGTATGGGTCGCAACTGACGACGAATTCCGAAGTTCGGCTCAAAGCGATGCTTGAGATTGCAACGAATCTCGGCGGAGCCGTGAAATTGGACGAAGTGCTTCCGAAAGTGCTCGAAACACTTTTCCAGATTTTCATCCAGGCAGACCGAGCCTTCATTGTGTTGAAAGAAGGCGAACAACTCATTCCGCGTTACTTCAAGGCTAGGCAAGAGGAGCAGGAAGAGTCACTCCGCATTAGCCGCACAGTGATGCGCGAAGTCATGGAGTCGAAGACGGCGATCATCTCCTTGGACGCCAGTAGTGATGAACGGTTTAACTCCGCCGTCAGTATTGCAGACTTCAAAATCCGATCCATCATTGTGGCACCTCTGTTAGATTCTGAAGACAATGCCATTGGCGCATTGCAAATGGATACGCTGGATGCCAAGCGACGCTTCGAACAGAGTGACCTGGACATTCTGGCCGGTGTTGCTACCCAAGCGGGCGTTGCCATTGAAAATGCGCAACTGCATGAGCAAGCCGTTTTGCAGCAGCAGATGGAGCAAGACTTAGAGCTGGCCAGTGGCGTGCAGAAAGCGTTACTGCCGCAAGCGAAGCCCGAGTTGGCTGGGTATGAGTTCTATGATTATTATCACCCGGCCGACTCCATCGGCGGAGACTACTTCGACTACATTCAACTTGCTGATGGCCGCATGGTTGTCATCGTTGCCGACGTGGCTGGCCACGGAGTGGCTGCGGCCATGTTCATGGCAAAACTCTCGGCGGAAACCAAGTTCTACTTGGCCAGTGAATCGTCGCCTAGCGTTGCAATCACCAAACTGAATGAGAAAATGTGCGCTCTGGGTGTCGAAAAGTTTGTGACTTTTATTTGCCTAGTCTTTGAACCAGAGTCTGGCAAGATGGAAATCGTCAACGCAGGGCATATGGCGCCAATCTGGCTCAAGCCCGATGGCAGCGTTAGCGAACCTGGATACGATGCGGCGGGTGTACCGATTGGAATTGTAGATTCCTGGGAATACGAGTCGGCGATGATTGAAGTCGAGCCCGGTGATCGCTTGATTATGTACACCGACGGAATCAATGAAGCTCCCGACATAAATGGCAATATGTTTGGAATCGCCAAACTCCAAGAGCTAGTGGCTGGCGGAAAAGGTTCACTGGAGGACATTGGTGAACATATCATCTCGGACGTCAAGCAATTCATCCATGGCACCGCACAAGCCGATGACATGTGTCTTGTGATCCTTGGCCGCAATTAGCATGTTCGCAAATTGCATCTAACGGCTCGCCGCGTCAGCTAGGATTCTGGGGATCGCAGCCCCGGCCTTTCGCAGTCCCGGCCTCTTACGGCAGCCCGACTGCTAGCCTGTCGCTAGAGCGGCTTGTTTCGCCTTGCGACGACGCATGTTGAAGACTTCGACCAGTAGCGAAAAGCCCATCGCAAAGTAGATGTAGCCCTTGCTGATCGGAGTTCCAATGCCCTCAGCGCAAAGCATCACGCCGATTAGCAGGAGGAATGCAAGTGCGAGCATCTTGATACTTGGGTTGTTGTCAACAAAGTTGCCGACTTGATCGGCAAACGCGATCATCACACCAACGGCCAAAATTACCGCCGCCACCATGACCCATAGCTGGTTCGCCATACCGACAGCCGTAATGACACTGTCGAGCGAAAAGATGATATCCATGATTGCGATTTGAACGATTACACGCACGAAGTTGGTTTGCTTCTGCTGTTCTCCGTCATGCCCTTCCTCTTCTTCCACCTCATGGTGTATCTCCTTGACGCTGCTGAAGATCAAAAACAGACCGCCGAGGATCAGAATGAGATCGCGGATCGAGATGTCATCAAACTCATTCCAGGCCCGAGCATCAAACTTGGGCGAGGCTTCTTCCAGCTCTTCTTCGTGGGACTCTTCCAACCCGGGCAACGCGAAAGCATGTTCGACCTTTTCCGATTCGCTTCGCTCATAGAAGTAGGTTTTTAATCCTTCGGCCGGCGGGAAGACTTTGCTGATCGTAAACACGGGAGTTGTTAAGTGTGCGATCCAGAAAATTCCTGCCAACAACAGCAAGCGTGTTCCTAGGGCGAGCAGCAATCCCCAGCGTCTGCCAGCGCTCTGCTGGTCTGGCGGCAATTTTGCGGTTGCCACCGAGATAAACACAATGTTGTCGATGCCCAGAATGATTTCCATGAGGCTCAGGGCGATCAGGGCTGCAATTGCTTCCAACATTTTTCTTCGTGCGACTCAATAAGACTTGGAAGTTGGCAAAGGACCTGGATTTAATTTAGCTCATTTGCTGGAGCGAGCGGTTGACCATTGAACAAGTCATTAAGACCACCACGGTGCAAGCAAACTATACACGGCCATCGCAACTAACACGATATAGCTCAGTGGGCGAAGTCGGTCATCTCCTAGTTTCGCTCCAATTTTCAAGCCCAATGAGGCGCCGACCAGAACTAGTGGAATGGCCAAGACCGCAACAAAAAGTGCTTTCCATACAGCGCCGCCAAAACTCCAGATAAGCAACAAAATCTGTGGCAAAAAGTTGCTGATATACATCGCGAACAGAAAGGCCCGGGCGCGGCAGGCCGAATAACGTTGCCCGTGCACCCACAAGACCATCGGAGGACCACTAATGCCCGAGACTCCTTGCAGAATCCCGCTACCGCCGAATGTTACCACGACCCAGTACCAGCGTTTTGCGTTTTTCCACTCTACGCCGATAAACGCCTGACTGGCGACGGCCAGCAGAATTAGCACAGCTACAAACTGGTTAACACTGTCTTCAGACCAAGTCCGTACATAAGTCAGGCCAATGATCCCAATGGGAATGGCTGCGATTCGAACCAGTGCGGGCGCGGTAACTTCCTTAAGCGTAACGCTTTCTCGAAGCTTGTAGACGCCCAAAATGTTTTGCGGGAGCATCGCCGTGATGACCATCACTTGGGCCGACATCAGATCGTTGCCAGCCCAAAACAGAAGGGGGATAGCGAACATGGCAGCCGCAAAACCAACGGCGGCCTGCAGCGTAGCTGCGGCAAACAAAACCACGATGGCCCATAAGAACGCAGGCGTGGTCAGAAACTCTTGAATTTCCGCGATGTAACTAGCTTCCTATGCTCAACTGCAGAATTAGCGTTTGATCTCAAAGACTTCTTCGAGCTTGCCATCTGTGAGCCGAAACACTTTGCGTGCTTTCGAGTCGACAACCAGTGGCTTGTTCTCATGCAAGGTGATGCCGATTGGATTCTGCAACGGTTCGCCTGACACGACTTGTTCAGGCTTTCCACCCTTTTCGATTTTCCAGATCGCCTTGGCGTATCCGTCGGTAATGTAAGCCGTTCCAGCGGAGTCAATTGCGATCTGATGAGGAAACTGAAATGTTCGCTCGCTTACTACGGGTTTTGCCTTACCTTCGGAATCCAGCTTCTGCAATTGCGCACTGTCTTGGGAAATAACCCAGACGTTTCCGTCTGCGTCCAATCCCACGCCTCGCGGGTTAATCTCAGCGACTTCCTCGACGTCGCCTGTTCCAGCCGGGATACGGAAGAGCCTTCTCAACTCGAGATCTGCTACAAACACGGTTCCGTCTTTTGCAACGGCCAGATCCATCGGGATGCCGATTTTGCCGCCGGTGATCGGTTCGGCTTTTCCCTGGGTCACACGGTAGACGTCGCGGGTGGCCGTGTCGCCTACCAGGACTTCGCCATCTTTGCCGATCGCGACGCAGCGGGGAGCGTTGAGCGGGGTTCGGTACTTTGGTGAGCCTTGAAAAAAGACGCTCAGCTCTCCATCTTTCCACTTCCAGATCCCAGGCAAATTCCTGTCTACCGCATAGATTGTCCCGTCGTCGGCGGCAGCCACATCGACAGGATACAACGGTAGCTGTGGCCGATCCTGCGCCGTTACGTTTTTCACGCATGTAAGCGAGCAATAGCCAGTCAAGCTAAAGCAAAACAATATCACTAGCAGATAAGACTTGGGTACTAGGGCTCGCATAATGCAATCTGAAGAGGAGGATGTGGTCAATTTACGCAGAAAACGGTTAAGTCCTTGTGTCGCAGATTTAGAATCGTGGAGAATCGCGGATTTCTGCTAATTGAGCCGAAAACCGTGACGATCTTTGACACTCCCACTATCGTAAACAGATTCGAAGCCGATGTCAGGAGTGCAAAAAGCCCTGCCGACTTCGATTCTTACAGGATCGCAATTTCCGAACTTACCCCCTAGTCCACATCACAGTAAAATAGGGACGTTCGCATCAAGGAAGGTGTTGAACGTCAACCCAACGCAGTGACGAGCCAAGAGAATTTATGTCCATCCAGCGAAACCCTACTCGCAGCGTCAAGATTGGCAGCATTTCCGTAGGGTCGGAGCACCCGATCGCCGTTCAGAGTATGACAGCCACCCATACGCAGGACATCGACGCCACTGTGGGTCAGGCAAACGCGCTGTATGAAGCCGGAGCGGACGTGGTGCGAATCGCCGTTGATAGCTCGCGAGATGTGGCTGCTCTGATTGAGATTCGCAAGCAGACCAAGGCCAATATTTCTGTCGACCTGCAGGAGAGCTACAAACTTGCAGCGAAGGTTGCACCGCACGTGGACAAAGTTCGCTACAACCCGGGGCATTTATATCACTACGAGAAAACTCGTCCCTGGAAAGATAAAGTCCGATTCCTGGCCGAGGTCGCCAAGGACAACGATTGTGCCCTCCGAATTGGGGTCAACTGTGGCAGCGTCGATCCGGAGAAGAAAGCACAATTCGCACCCGACGACGACATCGGGCCGATTCTGCAAAGTGGTATTGAACACTGCGAGCATCTGGAAAGCTTGGGCTTCGAACGATTTGTGGTCAGTATGAAAGATAGCGACCCGAGCACAGTGGTCAAAATCAACTCTGAATTCGCCAAGCTGCGACCGGATGTTCCATTGCATTTAGGTGTAACTGAAGCCGGATTGCCGCCTGAAGGTATCATCAAGACACGAATCGCTTTCGAGCAACTCATTGGGCGTGGCATTGGCGACACGATTCGGGTTTCGTTGACAGTACCTAATCCTCGTAAGCCCGAGGAAATTAAGGCTGGTCATGAAATCATTGATGACATTAATGCTGGAAGATTGCGCAGTGTCGTCGCCTTGGATCCCACGGCACTCAACATTATTTCTTGCCCAAGTTGTTCGCGCGTAGAAAACGAAGCTTTTGTAGAGCTGGCTCAAGACGTCAAAGAAATGACGGCTTATGCGAAGAAGCATTCGATCACGATTGCAGTCATGGGCTGCCGGGTCAACGGGCCTGGAGAAACAGACGAAGCCGATCTTGGTCTATGGTGTGGGGCCAACCGAGTCAATTTGAAGAAGGGCGAAGAGTCCTTGGGCGCCTATCCCTACGACGAAATTCTTGCCAAACTCAAATTTGAACTCGACAAGATCATCGAAGAAAAGCGAACGAGCGCTGCGGTGTCTTAGCGAAATGTTACATTTGTCGTGAGTTATCGGAAGCTGAAATAAAGGCGGCGCCAAGTAAGCTCAAGCAGCTGGATCGCAA
>JBCCEO010000453.1:0-6857 GCA_039030255.1 Planctomycetota bacterium
AAATCTTGGCAAACCTTTCCCATCGCCTCGCAAAGCAAAATTGAACGCGCGTAATTTTCAGATGCTATCGCCTGATCCAGAAGCTGCTTTCCCGTTTCCAACGCTAGCGTCTTCTCCCGTTCGCTCAGCCGAGTGGACTTGGCACATTACTGTATTGCAGCTAGCCGAAGTTTAAAAACATCAAACTCATAGTCGCGACCGATCGCGGAAATCGCCTTCAAGCTGCTAGCAATGTCCCCGAGATCAAGCGAAATCTCCCGTGCCATATTGAACATAACGAATCTGGCCACGAGATCATTGTCCGTTTCCTCGGCCGTCGTTAGAAGCTGTGCAACAAGCTCCTTTTTTTCATTAGATTGAACAACGAGCGCAACATCAAAAACACTTTCGATCTCCTTGCGTTTTGCGTACCGTGCCGCCTTCTCCGGAATCGGCGATCGAGAATTGTCTTCCGCGTCTTGCCCATGAATCACATCGGTGCAAGTAACTGCGAAAATGATTACAAGACATAATGCTTTGAAGTTGCTTGGAAACTTTGCCATTCGCATTTCGGTCCCTGAAGTGAAAAACGCGTCACTAGGTTATACGCCACCATTGTAGCCACTTCCAACGCGCGTAGCTCAAACTCATTAGAATAGGGAGTGCCAGAAAAACCTCCCCACCTCCTCTCAATGCTAAACAAACATGTCCAACATCCCGGCGTTCAGGCTTGCATCCGTTCTCATCATCCTTAGCGTGACCTTATGCACATCGAGAGCGTCTGCCCAATTCCGGGAACAAGGAACGACGCCCCCGGAAATCCGAATAGACACTTCAGCCTACAACGAAGAATGCGAAATCTCCGTCAGGCAAATTGCCTCACGGATCCTCGTCGAATGGCAGCTCGCCCCAAAGCTTCGCGGGCAGTTCATTTTCGAGCTCGATGACTCCAGGCCTCTGATTCGGCAAGTTTCTATTGCTTCAGGTGCGAACACTGGTTTTCGCGAGATCGCAAGGAACCTCGAGCCATTCTTGCAGCTTCGCATCGGCAATCGTGACTTAGAAAAACGATCGGGTTGGACCATCTTTTTTGATCGGATGCAACGCAAACCCAGCGAGGTTTTTATTGCATCGGTAGAGGCCACTCGGGCGGTAGTTAATAGCAAAGCGAATCGAGCCACTTTGACCATTGGAAACGTGAGTGCAGGGCCGTTTCAAGGTGAGTTGCGTTGGACTTTTTATTCCGGCAGCTCTTTTATCCTACAAGAAGCGGTGATGAAGACGGATCGAGAGGCCACCGCCTATTTGTATGACACAGGCTTGCTGTGCAAAGACGGGAACCCGACCCAACTCAGCTGGCACGACTCGCAAGGGGAGCTTCAAGTCGAGAAATCAGAATTGGTCGCTTCGGCGAAAAGCATTGCAGTTCGTGGTCGTGCCATCGCGGCTCAATTCCCAAGTGGATCGCTCGGTGTTTTCCCGCCACCCCATCGCTACTTCTACCCACTCGACTTCTCCAACAATCTCAAGAATATCTGGTTGGGGCCCAATTACGGAGAACAATCCTCAGATAGATCTGCAGTCACGCCTCCAAAGTCAACGTTCGGCTTCGGTATCCGGCACGATGCGCAAGGCGACAACCGCTATGTTCCTTGGTTCAACGCACCGCCGGGGTCCAAACAAGAAATGGGTGTGTTCCTGATGCTTTCCGATGGATCCTCCGAACAGGTGTTGGATAGAATTGCAAGATTGACCCGCAAAGATCGTTTTGCAGAAATTCCGGGTCACAAAGTCTTCACCAGTCACTTTCACGTCGAACACACACTCGACTTCCTGAGCCGCAGCCGCGAAAAAACTTACCGGGAGATCGTTCCAACCTCGCGTAAAGAGGCTCAGGCTTGGCAATACACCAACCGCTCGCCCGCCAAAGATTGGAATCAGCCTCAGTTCGATGCGTCAGCTTGGAAATCGGGGCAAGCGGGATTCGGTAGCAAGGGCACAAAGGGGCTACGATTCGGAACCAACTGGACGAGTTCTGACATTTGGCTGCGACGCAAATTCATGCTGTCAGAAAAACCGGATAAGGAAACACGGATCATCATGCAGCATGATGAGGACACGGAAGTATATCTTAACGGCGTGCTGGCAGCTTCCGTCACCGGCTTCACCCCTGAGTACCGCGACTTTGCGATTCGCGGCGAGGCTTTGCAAGCTCTGCATGCTGGCGAAAACGTAATTGCGATCCACTGCCAGAACGATGGTGGAGGCCAAGCCATCGACGCGGGGTTGGGTCTATCCAAAGATACTCGCGAAGCTATTCCGCCTGGCCTAGAGAATCCCGGTTTCGTCCAAGTGTTCAAGCGACTCGGCGTCGATATCGTCCACTTGGCCGAGTTCCACAATGGGCGAACTCCCAAGTTGGATTCTGCAACACGCTTGCAACAACTGAAAACGATGCACCAAGAATGTGCGCGGCTAAGCGATGAGGAACTGCTCCTGCTGCCCGGCGAAGAACCAAACGTACACCTGGGCGGACACTGGATTAGCTTTTTCCCCAAACCCGTTTACTGGGTATTAAACCGCCCAGGCGACAAGCCTTTCGTATCGGAACACCCTGAATTGGGCCGAGTCTATCATGTCGGAAGCGAAGCGGATGTCCTGCAACTCCTGCGAGCCGAAGGAGGCTTGGCCTGGACGGCTCACCCACGTATCAAATCCTCGACAGGATTTCCCGATCGCTACCGTGATCGACCTTTCTACCAGACAGAGAGCTTTCTTGGCGGAGCCTGGAAAGCCATGCCGGCCGATCTGTCTAAACCAAGGCTTGGTTCACGAGTTCTAGATTTGCTCAGCGATATGTCCAATTGGGGGCCGCCTAAAGCTGTGCTTGGTGAAGTCGACGTGTTCAAAATTGAACCTGATCATGAGATTTACGCGCACATGAATGTCAACTACTTACGCCTGGAAAAGACGCCAAAGTTCCAAGACGGTTGGCAACCAGTCCTCGACGCACTGCGCGGTGGCCAGTTTTTCGTCACCACGGGCGAAGTTTTGATACCCAAGTTCACGGTCAGCGGCGCCGAGTCTGGCGAACTGGCAATCGCAGAGAATGGGCAGGCCGAAGTCTTGTTAGAACTCGAGTGGACATTCCCCTTAGCCTACGCCGAGATCATCACCGGCGACGGTCGAACTGTGCAGCGTAAGCAAGTCGACTTGTCGCACACCCAATCTTTCGGCAAAGAGTCGCTGAAAATCGATGTCGATGTGGCAGGCAAAAGATGGCTGCGAGTCGAAGTTTGGGACATCGCAACGAACGGTGCTTTCACTCAGCCCGTTTGGTTTGGCGAGCCATAATATCCTGCTGTCGAAGCTCTTCGAAGACCAAGCATGTGGTATGCTGATCCACCTTACCCCTCACACAACTCACACACTTCCAACCCACAAAGAGGGCTACTGTGCACCAAAGAATATTCCTAATTGCAACCCTAACGCTGGCTTCATGCCAAGCATTCGCGCACGAGGGCCATGATCATTCCGACGATTATGTCTCGGAAGCCAGCGAAGTCGTTGGGACTTACTCACCCAAGATTGATAGCCGTTCGGCCGAAGCCATGGCAGCCGCTGGTAAGGCATTTCTAACTTCGCTCGACGAGGCCCAACGTAGCAAAGTCCTAGACGGTTTGACCAGCGCTGAACGCAAAAAATGGACGAATCTCCCGCAACGCTCCGGCAACGGTGGACTCGCTCTGGGCAAATGCAATGAAGCCCAAGTCAAAGCATTTTGCGACTTGATGGCCAAGCTGCTTAGCAAGCCAGGCTATGAAAAGATGTGCAACGTCATGCTTGCCGACGATCAATTACTCAACGGAGGAAATCCACGACCGGGCTTCGGCACGGAAGACTTTTTTGTAGTGCTATTCGGCGAGCCATCCGCCACCAAGCCCTGGGGTTTTCAACTCGACGGCCACCACCTCGGATTGAATCTCTCGATGGAAGGCGAGAACATCACTCTAGCACCAAGTCACACCGGAACTCAGCCAGTCAAGTTTAAGATCGGTGACAAGGAGATTCGTCCTTTGGCTGCGGAGAACGATGTTGCTTTCGAGCTCGTAACGAGCCTCAGTGAGGAACAGAAAAAATCGGCCATCCTTTCGACTCAAAAGGGGAATCTGGCCGCTGGCCCAGGACAGGACAAAATTCCAGAATTAGGTGGAGTTTCCTGCGAGTCCTTTTCAGATGCCCAAATCAAGTTGCTCGAGCAATTGATCGACGAATGGGTAGGAATTCTTCCAGCCGCACAAGCCGAGCGACGCATGGACGTATTGAAGCAAGAATTCACCAAGATGAAATTCGGATGGCGTGGCGGAACGACAAACGGGGATGCCATTTACTATTCCATTCAAGGTCCAACCCTGCTTATCGAATATGCTGCCCAGGACCGCGGCGCCAATCACATCCACACCATCTACCGAGACCCTACCAACCCCTACGGAATGCAACTTCAAAGCAAATAGGATGCACCGCCATCAATCCACAAGTGCGATGGACCCCGCCCTTCGCACCAGTGGTTTTTCCGCTCTTCCTTTTCTTTCTGAAACTCGCCGCTTTTTTCGCCCGCCCCGACATCCTCAAAACGCGCTTCAACAAAGCAGATTGCCACGAAAAAGCGCGATAAGGCAAAAAAAGAAAAGCCAAGAATACGGCAAGCGGATCAGAGATTGCGAAAATTGGAAAGTTGGCTTAGGTAGCAGCACTAACTCAAAACACCCCGTCTTCTTCTCGTGCATTCTTGTGCTTTTTTGTGGCCACATTCTGCATTTCGCCACGGGTTGGATTCGCGGCTGCAAAATGCCAATCTATCGCTTGGGTCAGACCTAGTTATTCGTGATAGAATGAGTTGACTGGCATCAGGACAGCTTCTCGAGGAGAAGACGGAAATGTTGAGTTTTGTAAATCCAGATCGATCGGCAGTATGTGGTCCGCGAAGAGATTTCTTACGGATTGGAGGCTGTGGACTGGGTAGCTTAGCGTTTGCAAACATGCTTCCGGCAAACGTTCAAGCAACCATGGAGCATTCGCCGCTGCGAGACAAGTCGGTCATCTTTCTATTCATGCACGGCGGGCCTTCGCAGTTCGAAACATTCGATCCCAAGATGAATGCTTCAACGAGTATTCGAAGTGCAACAGGCGAGATTCCAACTCGTATTCCAGGTGTGACCTTCGGAAGTACTTTTGAGAAGTTGGCTGAGCGCGCCGACAAGTTCAGCATCGTTCGCTCCTTTGTAACGGGTGATGGAAAACACGACATCAAGCCTGTTATGAGCAAAGATACGCTGCAAGCCAATTTGGGTTCGCTTTACTCGCGAGTCGCAGGTCCTCAGCGAACTCAGACCGCTATGCCGACCAACGTGGCTTTGTTCCCCCAAGCTGTCGAAACGGAGGCTGGGCCAGCCATCAAGAATTTCGGAAACTTCGAGTCCTCGGGCGAGTTCGGTAGTTCGTTTGCCCCCTTTGTACCTGGCGCGGACTCGGGGCTTCAACAAGACATGCAGCTTAACTTGCCGCACGATCGACTCGCCGATCGACGCACGCTCTTGAAGGAGCTTGATAGCTGGAAAGAGCGCACGGAAGCCTCCGCCAGAATCGCTGGAACACGCGCACTGGATGAAATCGCGTTCGACGCGCTAAGACGCGGAGTATCCGACGCGTTTGATTTGGGACAAGAACCGGCCCAAGTCATTCAAAAGTACGATACGAAACCGCATTTTGACTCCAAACGCATCGACAAGAAATGGAACAACCACAAGCACTATGCAGACCACGGTAATTCGATCGGCAAGCTTCTTTTGTTAGCGCGCCGTTTGTGCGAAAGAGGCTGCGGATTTGTAACGATCACAACCAGTTTTGTTTGGGATATGCATGCAGATGTAAACAACGCAACCATGACCGAGGGAATGCGCTATGTTGGTGCGCCCTTTGATCACGCAGTTGCATCCTTCATTGACGACATCGAAGCACGAGGACTTCGTGATAAGATTTTGCTCGTATGCTGCGGCGAGATGGGGCGAACTCCTGTGATCAACGCGAAGGGAGGTCGCGACCATTGGGGAAATCTCGCCCCGCTTATGCTGTATGGAGGTGGTTTGAAAATGGGGCAAGTTATCGGCAAGTCCGCACGCGACGGAGGCGAGCCAGCCTCGAATCCGATAACTATCCACCATTTACTCGCCACCATCATGCATACTCTTTTCGATGTCGACCAAGTGCGCGTGACAGATGGCCTGCCGCGAAATCTTTTGAACGTGGTCGCCCGAAGTGCTCCTATTCCGGGGCTCTAATTCCTAAGCCAAATTGCCGTAACCGCTGGAATGCTCATCTGCGTCTGCGATTACCCGACGCATTATGCTTCTCTGAACGCCTCGTTACTCTAAAGTCGAATGCCTCGTTCGTGCCTGTCGGTTTTTTCTAGTTCAAGGTAAAATTCGCAGAGATTAAAAAGCACTTGTCTGTCCTTGAATAAGCTCTCTTACAACAACGGCTCGAATGAAAAATATTCGGAATTTTTGCATCATTGCTCACATCGATCACGGGAAATCGACGCTTGCGGATCGTTTGATTCAATCCTGTGGAGGGATTTCACAGCGCGAGCTGCATGAACAAATGCTCGACTCCATGGATATCGAGCGAGAGCGTGGTATCACGATCAAAAGCAATACTATCACGCTGAGCTACAAAGCGGCGGACGGCGAAGAATACCAGCTCAATCTCATCGATACACCTGGTCACGTGGATTTTTCCCATGAAGTCCGTCGTTCACTGATGGCCTGCGAAGGCGCATTGATCGTCGTGGATGCCTCTCAAGGCGTTGAAGCTCAGAC
>JBCCEO010000454.1:0-6851 GCA_039030255.1 Planctomycetota bacterium
AGGTCGAAACCAAACACTTCGTTGTGCGCGTCGTAAAAAAGCTTTGGGTCAATACCGTTATTGAAACAACGCTGTGACACCCCTTGGACAAATTCCCCTTGTTTGTTGTAAATGATCAGGCCATTGTTGGTACCGTGCAGAATATGGTCTCCTCCGACTGCAATCTGCGGATCGACTTGCCGATTGCCATCGCTGGCACCATCAAACACGAGCAAGCCCGAAACGGTTCGAGGATTTCCGCCTAGCCGACGTTCTCGGCAGTTGCCCTCTTTGTTAAAAGAAGTGTTGTGGATCGGCTCGATGACTTCTTGCCGCGAGGGCTTTGCGGTTTGTGCTTCGGCCACTTCTGCAGGAGCGATCTGAATGAGTAGGCCGCAGCAGAGTGCAAAACGCAATGTCTTGGAGTGGAGTAAATTGGATAATCGCGTCACGGAAATTGCCATGCTGGTGAGTTTTGTAACGAAATCGAAAGAGCTGCCATTCTATTGAGAATATCCCTCTTCATTCTTAGGACGCGTCCCATGATACACGAAGGCAGAGAGCGCGGAATGCCGCTTCGCCCGCTTGTTGTGTTGCTCATAATATTGCTAGTGACGAGCATTTCCACACTCCTCGCTCAGGAGAAAACGAAAGCACTCGATTGGGATGCAGCCTACGAAGAGTTCTTAGAATCCGATCCATCCTTGCAGAAAAAGATCGAGAGCGGACAGACAAACAAGCAGGAGGTAATCGCATGGATGCGAGCCTTTTCTGTAGGAATGAAAGAGGGCTTTGACGAAGCAAAATCAAAGTCAGAAACGGGGAAAGATGGCAAGAAGCCAACGCACAACTTTCCCGCGACGGCCTCTGAGTATGCCAAGATGGTCGAACCTGATCTGGGCGTGCCGCCAGTTGTCGACTTGAATAATGCCATCGAAATTCCGATCTACGTCGGTGGCGTTCAAGCCTATGGGAATTTAGGAAACGATTGTGACAATCCAACTTTCTTGGGCAAAGCCACCGTATCCGGTTCGCGTCTGCAGCGATACCAGGGCCAAACTGCAACGGGCAAGCCGCTGCCGGATGTGATGTGGATCGCCTTCGCACGAAACTCGAGTTTTAGCACGCGAAAAGTAATCGGTTCGGTGCAAATGATTGGCTACAACAAACGCACAGGAGCCACCGCCTTTTTTGAAAGTAGCGATCGAATCGAGCCTTGGGTAACCCTAGATCCGGACACTTGGCTCATGCAGGGAAAAATGCCCAGCACGGATGAGCCACGAGAATTCAATCGTGCATTTCGTCCTCCTGGAAACGTGCAATGCGTTGAGTGTCATCAGAACGATCCCTTCATCACCAACTCATTTATCAACGCGGCCAAGATTCCGGGTACCGATGAATCTGTTGTGCCGGCTCTGGATCAAGACTCGCCATACTATGTGATTGGCGGTGAGAATTGGGACATGCGGACGATTGCCATCAAAGGCAACGCGTGCTTCGATTGTCACCGCGTGGGCCAAGGAACACTCAAGCTATTCATGAGTAACGGTTGGGACCCGAACGAACATATGCCTCCGGATGATCCCGGAAGCTTGTCCGGCGATCTGAACGAACTACTAGAAGTATTGCGTTTGGGAGTTGATCAAGGGTCTGATCGAGGACCAGAGAATTCTTCCAAGATTTCTTGGGTAATTCCACCTGCTGCGGGCGAACCGGCACGACAAGTCGGTAAGGACTATCCCTACAAGGCTTCGTTCAATGAGCTTGGCCGAGAGTTGCGAAAGAAGAATACGCGGTTCTTTTTTGACAAATGATTACGCCAAGATGAGCTCACCAACAATTCCGTTGCGTCGACAGGGATGTCGGTCAGAGCCGTGGTATGCCTATTTCTTACTCGCCCAGGTCGGCAGTGTAAAGAAACTCGGGTGGCTTGCGGTACTTGGTCGCTTGCTCGAAGGCGTAAGCCATCTTGATCAACTTGGGTTCGGTCCAAGCCTTTCCGAAAAATAGCAGTCCCAACGGCAGGCCGCGGAAGTAGCCGGCTGGAACGGTAATGCTGGGATAACCAGCGATTGCAGCAGGGCTTGGTGAATAGTAGCTGCCCCACTTGTCGCCATTGATCAAATCGGTCAAGCAAGGCAGGCCAATCACCGGCGCGACAAAGCAATCCAACTCGAGCTCATCGGCCACTTTGTCAATTCCTTCGCTGCGATTGAAACGCAAGCATCGGTTTCGGGCTTCGATGTATTCGTAATCCGTCAACGGACCGCGCTCGTTGGCGGCGAGGAAAAACTCTTGCCCGAAATATTGCAGTTCTTTGTCTCTGTTCGCTTCATTGAAATTAATCAAGTCTTGCAGTGTCTTCATGGGCGAGTCGGGGCCGAGTCGCGACAAATACGCGGCCATGTCATGCTTGAGTTCGTATTCTAGAACGGTTCCACTGGCCTCACCCGCTTCATCGGTAACGGCAAGACCCTCAGTGTCAATCAATTCAGCACCGGCCTGCTTGATGGCTTCTAAAGCCGTCTCGAGGAGGCCTTCGATGCCGGGGTGTTCACCGAAGAAGTTGCGCGCAACGCCGACTTTAGCTCCTTGTAGTCCGTTGGGATCAAGCGATTTTGTGTAGTCCTGCAAGTGCTTGTCGGCGTCGAAAGTAACTGCATCTTGTGAGTCGCTGCCGGCGATTGCCGAAAGCACAATGGCTGCCTCCCGCACAGTTCGAGCCATAGGTCCAGCAGTATCTTGAGAATGCGAAATAGGGATGATTCCGCGGCGGCTTACCAAACCGACGGTGGGCTTGATACCGACCAAGCTACAGCAAGCAGACGGACAAGTGATCGATCCATTGGTTTCCGTTCCAATCGCCGCCGTAGCCAAACTCGCTGCAACAGCGACTCCCGAACCAGAGCTTGAACCGCAAGGATTTCGATCTAGCGCGTAGGGATTGTTGGTCTGCCCTCCTCGACCGCTCCATCCACTGGTAGAAGACGTCGAGCGGATGTTGGCCCATTCGCTTAAGTTCGTTTTGCCAAGGATAATGGCGCCGGCTTGGCGAAGTTTCTGAACTACGAAGGAGTCTTCCGTAGGTTTAGGCGTTTCCATCAAGGCCAAGGAGCCTGCCGTGGTCCGCATTCTGTCGGCGGTATCCAAGTTGTCTTTGACCAGAATTGGAATTCCATGCAGAGGACCTCGTAGTTTGCCCGCAGCACGTTCCTGATCGAATTGAGAAGCAATCGCTTCGGCGTCCGGATTGGTTTCAATAATGCTTCCCAAGTGCGGATCAATTTCGGCAATTCGGACCAGGTACTTCTCGACTAGGCCCTTCGATGTAAATTCACCTGACTGAAGGCTTTGCTGCAACTCGTCTAGTGTTCGTTCGCTAAGTTCATAGCTAGTTTGTTGGACGGGCGATTTGGATTCGCCCGGCATCGTGGTGTTCGTTGCGTTAGCCGTTTGCGCATTCAAGCTGCCAGCAAGTGCAGCCGATCCGCCGGCCACGGCCGCGGTTAGCACGGTTCTACGATTGGCTTGAAAGGAATTGCTGAGGGAATCTGGTTTTTCGGTCATGGCGAAGGACTTGGTGTTCGGTGATTTCATGCGAGAGCAATCTGCAGATCTCGACTACTCTGCTCTTAAGAGGTGCTTCTACGCGCTGCTACGGCGATGCCAGCAACTCCCGCGCCCGTAGCCAATAACTTGAATGCTGGAGCGACAGCGTCAAGTCATAGAGATAGCATTTTGATAGAATCCACAGCAGAATACGAGCGTCGATTGGCCGATCTAGGCAGTGTTGGAGATGGTAATTACTGACCAGGCTGAAAAAGTATGAGCAAACTTTGTGGTTTCCAAAATACCTAAGATCGTCGACTATATTAGTGTCCGATGAGCTTCGTTTTCGCTCCAACGTGGCTTTCGGAACTAAGCTGTCAGGCTCGCCCCCGCTAAGAAAAAAGTAGATGAACAGATCGAACAGTTTTGTCCAAGCACTACTCAAACCCTTCCATTCTCGGGCCGTCAAGAAATGGGCCGCGCGATTGGAACAGTGTTACACGATCGACGACATTGAGAAACTTTTCTTGAAACGAATTCCGCCCGTTGTGGGGGATTACTTTATCGGCGGTGCCAGCGACGAACGGACGATGCATGACAATGTTTCGGCCTTTCAAGACACACGTTTTTTGCCCAATTATGGCGTGCGTCATGATTCAATCGACATGACGACGACTGTGGCTGGTAGCAAACTTAGCATGCCGATCATCGTCGGTCCCGTTGGAAGCTTGCGTACACTGTGGCCCAAGGGCGAAGCCGCTGCAGCCAAGGCAGCTGGAGAAGCCGGAACAGTCGCCGCCTTGTCAACATTGACCGGGACACGGATGGAGGAAGTTATCACAGCTTCTCCCTACGACTGCTGGTTCCAACTCTATCTCGTCGGCGGACGCGAAGTTGCCATGAAGGGACTTGAGCGAGCCAAGAACGCCGGATTCAAAGCACTGTTGCTCACCATTGATACTCCCGTTGCCGGTTTGCGTTATCGCGACAAACGCAATCGATCAGTCGAAGCGATCAACGGCAGCATGTTTCAGAAGATGAAGTTCGCACCGCAAATGAGTTGGTATACATCCTGGCTTTCCAGCTACTATCATGACGGCGGTTTGATGGACTTTCCGAATATCGAACTCCCTGGTGGCGAGCCCATGCCCTACGCGGACATTGGCAACCAACTGCAGCAGTCGGCAGTGACCTGGGATGACCTCGACTGGATTCGCGAAGTTTGGCCGGGCGAAATCATTATCAAAGGCGTGCACACCGTCCATGATGCCCTCAAGTCGGCCGACGTCGGCGCCAAGGCGATTATTATTTCGAATCATGGTGGACGGCAACTGGATCGCGTGCTTTCGACACTGGACATGCTGAGAGAAATTGCACCTGCCATGCAAGGCAAAGATACCGAAGTTCTGATGGACGGAGGTGTGCGTTCCGGCGGCGATGTGGCGATTGCACTTGCCACCGGTGCAAAAGCAGTCCTACTCGGGCGCGCCTATGCTTACGGGCTTGGTGCTGCTGGCGAAGCAGGTGTGGCAAAAGCACTTCAAATCATTCGCGACGAACTTGAGCATACGATGCGGCAATTGGGCTGTGCGAAACTCGAGGATCTCAACGAATCGCATGTCCTGCCGCCAAAGCTGATTGCTTAACTACGAGCCGAATTGAAGCGGATTGACCCAAGCTCAGTCGACTTATTCTTTGAAGCTGGCTTGCCATTGATACCAGTTCACGCCAGTGAAGGAAGGTGGCACAAGGTTTTCGACGGAGGTGATTTCTGCCTTGCCATCAGCGGATTTCCAGGTCACTGTAAAGTAAGCCAAAATGCCGCCTGCGAATTCTGGCTCGCGAGGCCATCCGGCAGGAGGCGGTGAGCCCAGGAAGTCTGCGTAGATCAGCCACACACCCAGCCGCCCTTCCTTCTCTTTTTTGCCCGGCTGGGTAACTATCGGCCAGAGAATGTCATCGGATATTGCTCGGTGGATCAAGGAGTGTTTGTCGGCATCTTGTTCCTTGGGCGGATGCCATTCTGCAGTGATCGCTGCATCGTCCAAAGCGATATATCCTCGTGCATCTTGCTGTGCTCCGTCCTCGTCCAATGATCGGACGACGATCGCTGCGAAGTCATTGTCGACCCCTTTGCCCGGATCAACCCCGCCGTAACGTTCGACGCGTTCTCTCCCGTGAGCACGCAGGAGAAATGGTAGGTTCGGCCACAACCACTGATCGTCCTTGTCCCATACTCGGACTTTGGACATCCAATCGTATTCTGGGAAGGCCAGTTTCTGATTCCAACGCTCTCGATCTGCCTCTGTCTCGCGTCGCGCAAGTTCAATTTTCAAATGCAGCAAGGTCTGATCCGCTCTCGTACCAGATGCAACGAAGAGCTTTCCGTCTAGCAGGGCTGGCGAATCCGGTTTCGTCCGATGCGGCGCTCGCGGTGGCCAGTCGACGAAAAAGGCGCTGCTCTTTTGGCTGGATGGTTCGGAGAATTCGAAAGGCTGATAACGACGATCGGTGGGCCGATCACCACGCAGTTCAGCACCAGTTTCAGTTGTTGGGGGCATTGCATTGGGCAGACTGCACAGCCACCAAACGCCACCTCCCATTAGGAGCAAGAAGCAGATGGCTGCTGCCAGTGCTAGTGGGCCTTTGAGCATTGTTGTACACCGCCATTCTACTAGGAAATGATCTCTCGCACCAAGCGACCGTAAACATCGGTGAACACCGGGCAATCGAAAGTCGCGACCGGAGTAGTGAAGGTCAGTTAACGATGATCAAAGCCCATTTGAAGTAGCGTTGCATGCAAGTCATGCAAACCGACTTTGTCCCGAGTAATCTGCATCGCGAACTCGTCCGTTTCACCGTAGGCCATGCCAGGGCGGAAACCACCACCGGCCAACCAAATTGTGGAGCCATCAGTATAGCGATCGCGTCCGACATTTTTGTAGAATTCCGTTGGTCCCTTTTGTACCGGCACCGTCGGGTTCCCATCTCTCCGCCCAGATCACGAGGGTTTCATCGAGCAATCGTCTTTGTTGCAGGTCAGTCAGTAAGGCCGTGATCGATTGGTCTGGCTTTGTGCGAGCTTCTTGACGCGGGGGACGATGCCGCCATGATTGTCCCAAGGCTGCTCTGCTCCACGCTAGACAATTCGACTTTCAAGCCGCGAGTCTTCGGAACGCGCCAGTCGGCTATATCAGGTAGCCGCTTCTAAGTAGAACTCGTTGCCGGTGCACTCAAAACGCATGACAAACTTGTTGCAGGCGAAGAAAAGAAAAATAGGCATTTTAGGGCAAGACCACGCGCGTTATTTAAACGGCCCGAAA
>JBCCEO010000455.1:0-6844 GCA_039030255.1 Planctomycetota bacterium
GAGCTTGGGCACCGCCGAAGCGTGCTCGATCATGCCGAGTGCCCAAGCGGCGCGGGCCTAAGAATGAAAATCCTATTCCTCCACGGCTGGACGTCCGTGCCGGGCGGTCGTAAGCCTACTTATCTCAAGGACGCTGGCCACGAAGTCATCAACCCAGCACTCGACGACGATGATTTTGAATTGGCCGTGAAGGTCGCGCAAACTGAATACGATCTCCACCAGCCCGAGTTGGTTGCAGGTAGTTCGCGAGGCGGTGCTGTTGCACTCAATATCGAAAGCAAAAACACGCCACTTGTTCTACTCTGCCCAGCATGGAAGAATTGGGGGAGAGCCCAGATGGCGAAAGCGAATACAACCATTCTTCATTCACGCCAAGATGATGTGATTCCTTTTGCGGATAGCGAGGAGCTGGTTGCTGCAAGCCGCCTCTCGCCGGCTGCCCTGATCGAAGTCGGCACCGATCATCGCCTGGCAGATCTAGAGCCGCTGCTAGAAATGCTGAAAGCCTGTGAACGCGCAGCGGCAAGCTAGCTGTATTGCCAGATAGATCTTTGCAGAGGCCTCGCATGGCCAGTCAAACGCTACACTCGCCGATGACAGGATTCTCTATGCGTTCCATTTCGACGCAGTAGTTTTCAAAGGACATGGTGTAGCAATCCTCGAACAGCGGCCTGATGAATTCATCCATGTCAGGATCATGCTCTGGTTGCACGATGAATTCGCTTCCATCAGGCGTTTCGCGAATATGCCCTTCTTCGATCACGACCTCACCGCCTTTGATAACGTACCTTGGGTAGCTAAACATCTTGGTGATGTCGGAATCCTGCTCGTAGATCGCGATATCTGCATCGCAGCCCACGCCGAGATTTCCTTTGCTCGAAAGCCCAAGGGCTCGGGCAGGGCCTGCCGACATAAGCGTTGCAGTTTCGTAAAGCGAGTACTCGCGATCCAGCTCGGGCAGCGTGATTCGCCCTTTGATGTTATCCGGCAGTTTGCTGATACACTCATTACGAAAGTCGGCACTCATAAGCAAATGAATGATCTCTGGATAGCGCCAAAAGCAGCCGCCATTGGGATGATCAGTTGACAGGAAGACTTGCCAAGGATTCTTGATCAACAGCATCAATTCGATGCCGACCGCCCACTGAACCGCGTTAACAATGTTCGTTCGCTGATAGGTGTAAGGCACGATGCCGCAGCCCGTTTCATTTTCGACGTCGAGATTGCCCCACTTGCGCCCAGTCAATTCATAAAGCAAGTATTGCCAAGGACCATCGGCTGAGATGGTGACAGTGTCGCCAAAGAGCACCGCACCAGCATCCGTGGTAACTTGAGGATTCTCATTGAAGAATTCTGCCAGCTGCACCGTTTCCGATCGCATGTCTTCCCAGTCATCGCCGCCGTAAGCATGAAACTGAGAGTGCGCGATGTGAGCACGCTGGCCTTCCAAGTGCTTGAGCGTTTCCATGGTGGTGGTGATATTCCCTGGTGCACCAAGATTGTTGCAGTGCAAGTGCATGGGATGCGGCAGCCCCAGGTCGTTGCAGATTCGAACAAGGTCGGCCACGATTTTGCCCGGAGTCAGATTGTCGTAGCCGTCAATCGACGAGGTCACTTGCTTGGCGTCTTTGCCCCACTTCCATGCGGCGACACCACCTGGGTTGACCGCTTTGACGCCATAAGATTTGGCCGCGTTGATATACCAAGCCACAATGTCCTTGGCTCTTTCGTAATTGCCCGCTTCAAGTTGGTCGAGCATGAGTTCATTGTTCGCCATCAAAACCAAAGTCGTCTTATCCACAATTGGAATGTCGCTGAGTTCTTCATGCGTATGCCGAGCCGCCAACACGGGCACGGCGGCTTCGTTGACCGTCGTGAAGCCCATTCCTGCATACAGGTAGCCCGTCGCAAACGTGGTGGGCGCGATCCCGCCTAGACCAGAGCGACGTGATTGAGATCGTATGAAGGCTTGTGACCAACGATGGTCTTCGGGCGTCATCGCTCGAGCAAAGTTGATGGCTCCGCCCGCCACGTGCGTGTGCGCATCGATGCCGCCGGGAAACACAATCAAGCCTGAAGCGTCAATCGTGCGCCCACCCTCAAAATTCTCGACGAATCGACCGTCGTCAATACAAAGCTCTTTGGTCTCGCCGTTGATGTTGTTGGCAGGGTCAAAGACCTTGCCGCCCTTGATTCGAAGCATTAGCGAAGCACAACCTAAAGGCCAAGAAGGAAACCGCTTGAGCGGCAAAAGAGCGCCCAGAGAAAGAGCACTCCTTGCGTTTTAGACGATTTTCAAAGAGCAAGTCAACTCAAATGCAAGCTTTCACTAGCCCTGACGTGGCTAATGAAAGTTTGACCATGGCCGTGAACTTACCCTCCCTTTCCGAGCGGGCCCACGCGCAGCGGGGAGACGAGGAACTCAGGGAGGGTCGTGCGACAGCACGGGGAGGGTAATTCAGCCTACCCAACTGACTCCATCTACTTCGCGAAGCTAGGTTCCACACCCATCTCACGAAGTAGTGCCGCATTGCCTTCGACTTCATCTAGTACCCAGAGTGCGTAGCGGATGTCGAGCAAAATACTTCGAACGTTCTCATCAAAAACGTAGTCGCCGTAAAGCGAGTCTGTATTGCCATCAAAGAGCAAACCGATGAGTTCGCCACGAGCGTTAAGCGCTGCGGAGCCTGAGTTTCCGCCGGTGGTATCGACGTTTGCCAAGAAGTTGAGTGGCAAGTTGCCGAAGAACTGGTCGCCGTAGGGCCCGAAGCCCTTTTGCTTCGCACGCTCGTACGCAGAAATCCAGCGCGGTGGCACTTCGAAATCCTTGCGACCAGGCTGATGCTCGTCTTCGATCAACTGCCGGATATTTGTGAAGGCGGGAACGTACTTCGTAGTATCACCCTCCTTTTTGGAGTAACCACCAACTTGACCAAATGTGATCCTCAAAGTCGAATTGGCGTCCGGTGCAGTGACTTGGCCTCGGCTAGCCTGGAAATCTCGAAGCATTTCAATGTAAAGTGGAGCAACAAGCAGCGATTCGCCACCCTGGGACTTGCTATGAACTTCGGCTGCCAACAAATCGGGCTCGGCGGAAACAGCCAATTGAATCAGCTTGTCTTCACTTTTCTGAAGATCGGCATAAGTGGCCGATTCAAACAGCTTGAGGCGCGTTTCGACGTCCTCTAACTCCGTCGCATCCAAGATCGACTGCACGACTTTGCGGATTCCATCTTCGGTGTTCACCGAACCTAGCAATTTGCTCACGAATGCTGGGTTTGTGCCCTCAGCTTCGATGAGTCGCCGCAGGAAGTGAGTGCTTACCTCGACCGCGATCTCGCGACTGTAGGTTCCTTGCATTTGTCGCAATCCATCGCGAAGGTTCTCGAAATCACGCTCTTGGTAGCCAGGCAAACGCTCACCGTCTGGTTTTTCTTTTTCTTTTGCCACGCGAACGATGGTCAAAGCGGAATTCGCAATTCCGTTGAAGTAGCCACTAAACAGTCGACTCGCGAAAGCCCGTTTCTGCCAGTTCTTCTGATACTTGGCTTGTATCCGATTCATTTCTTCGATAACAGGCGAGTACTTGTTCGAGCGACTCCCGTCTGCGGCGACCCAAGCCTGCAATGCTTTCTCGAATTCTTCTTTCTTGCCCAGATAGTCGATATTGTCGAGAATCTGCAAAGCCTCGCGGTTGTTCTTTAGGTAATTTTCAATACCAAACAACGGAGGCTGTACCTTCGTAGCAAGCACTTCGTTTCGACTTTCGAGCTCCCGAAAGACTGCACGGATCTGATCTAAGTAGTCGATCGTATAAGGCATCGATCTTCCAACAGTGTCCTGCGCTTCCGCATAGCTTGTGGAACGGTCGGTACGTCCTGGGTACCCTGCCACAAAGACCAGGTCTCCAGGAGCGAGGCCTTCGCCCTGCGATACCGGGACAATATTGTTGGGTTTGTAGGGCACATTGTCTTGCGAGTAGTCCGCGCTTTCGCCGTTGGGTCCTGTATAAACACGCAGAAATGCAAAATCTCCGACGTGACGAGGGAATTCCCAATTCCGCTCATCGCCGCCAAAGTATCCAACGGCTTTCGGCGGTGCATAGACCATCCGCAGATCCTTTAGTTTGCGCTTGAGGATCAGCATAAACTTCTCGCCACGAAAGAAGCTCTTCACTTCCGCTCGAATGCCTGGGTCTGTCTCCGCTTCCTTAAGAACCTGTTTTTGGCGTCGCTCCAATTCTTCGGATCGTTCAATCGGATCGGCAATATCGGACAAGCCTTCGGTCATGCGCCGGGTGATGTCCGTTTGCTTGAAAGTGATAAATATGCGTGACTCTGGCCCCGTAAAACGTTCGCCGCCCTTGCGAGCGTCATAGCCGTCACGCATGTAATCAATATCTGCTTCGATCGGCGGAAGACCTTCAGCAGCTCGCACTTCGTTTTGCTTCTTGAGCGCCGCCTTGTCTTGCTCGGTGATGTAGGACAGATAACCTTCAACGCAGTGATGATTGGTGATGATCAATCCATTTTTCGAAACGAAGGAGCCAGAGCATCCGCCGAGGCTAACGATGGCCTCAAGCGTACTGGAGGTCGGATCGGCCAATTCATTGGGATCGATTTCCAACCCAAGTGAACGAAGGTGTCCTTCCATGAGCGGAATTTGATTAGGAAGCCACATTCCACCGGTTGGCGGAAACATATCAGGTTCTTGCGAAATAACAGAAAGAGGCATCAGTGCAAGGCAAATTGCGAATAGCCCCCAGGTTTTAGAAACGGACACGATGCGTAAACTCCATGTTGGTTAAGCTAAAAAAAGCGCGAAAATCGTTGATGAACACCAGTGAAGTCGATGCAAACGCTTGATGGCTGACCCTTCGAGCATACCACGACGTCACTCTAAGAAATGCGTTTCGACAAGAATGAACCTTGCCCAAACGCTTGGGGGCCACACTATTCTAGCCCATAGGTCTCTTAAATCGCAGACGGCGCTCAGCTTGTTACAGCCACCAAGATCGACCGGCTGACTTTTCACTCCAAGGCTTTGTGAAGTCGCGCCACATTCTGCCGCATCACCTCAAGAAAATCAGCGTCGCGCGGCGTATTGCTCGCCGGGCTATAAACGATGCTAATGACTCCTTTTTGTGTGAGTTTTTCTTGAATCTCAGGTAGCGGACTTGCTTCCCACAGCATCACTTTCGCAGGATGTTGAACGAGTAATTTATCGAACGCTTCCCAAGCCTCTACATCGGGCATCTCCCGCGGTTCCCAGTGCAGGGCTTGCAAATTCAGCCCATAAGCTTGTCGCAAATATTGATAAACCGGATGCGAACCAAACAGCGGGCGATTTTTTTGGCCCGCCACAACCGATGCGAGCTGCTCATCCAAGGCGTTTAGTTCTTCCTCTAAGTCCTCAAACCGCCCCTCAAACGATGGGACAGAATTGGGCATCTGGTCACATAAAGCGTTTTTGACCGATCGCGCTTGAGCTATTGCTATTTGAAAATCCAACCAAGTTGTAAAGGCAAGCCCTTGATGCGAGTGTTCACCTTCGGGGCCATGTTGATGAGCAATGGACTCTTGAACTTGAATATATTTTTCTTGTACTTCTGCCGTAGTGTTCACCGTCTTCGACCGAGGTAATGAGACATGCCCCGTCCACTTCGCGAAGTCTGCGCCATTGAGCAAGATCAAATCGGCTTCTTGAAATATACCAATCTCATCTACGTTCGGTTTCCAAAAAGCGGGATCATCACTTTCTGGAACCGAGAAATGCACCTCGACTTGCTCCCCACCAATCCGTCTCGCGAAGTAGGCCAAGGGATAGTTCACGGCACCTACTCGAATCTTTGCCTTCGCCGGATTGCGATCACCCTCAGGTGATGCTAGGTCGCGGCAGCCTGCAGTCAACAAAGAGCAAACGAGTCCCACAGCCAGTACGGTGCACTGACTTGCTCTTCCTCGATCCATAAACCTTCTCATAGTTTTACTTTCGAACGTCGCAGGAATTCTCTGCGGGTTCATACGAGCATCCAACGGATGACTTGCTCGCCAAACTGCTTAATGATGTATGTCATTCCAACCGCTAGGGAAACACTGAGAGAGATTACCAGAAGTATTTCCCAAACCAATATCATTAGAAGTCGGAAGCGAGTGGCACCAATTTTACGCATCGTTTCCAGCTCGGGCCTTCGAAGGCGTATCGAAAGCGCAAACACCATCATAACGGACAAGGCAGTGGCGACACCGAGTAGCAGCGCTCCAGCCAAGACAAAAGTGCGTACGCGCAGGACGGTTGCAAGCAACTCCTCCATTACCGAGGACGGCTGCAAGATCTGCGAGACTTCGTCCGAAGCCTGATACCTTCCCATCAGCAGTGTTTTTGAACGCTGGTCTTTCGGAATGGCAATCACCGCCGTTAGCGGCAAGGACTCCATACTGCCGTGAAAATGAAATGTGCTCGCGTTTTCCGGTGTAACCTCCGTGAACGTAAGTACAGAAGCATTGGCAGTCAGCAGTTGCTCGTCTTTCTTCAACACAGCGTCCGCGGATTCTTCCTCAGAAAGATCCTGATGACCATGCCCTAATCCTGCTATGATCCAGGCGGTCTTTACGTCAACAAATACGGCTGAATCGTCGGGTGTATCAGCATGTCCAAGCACCCCAACGACTTTCATTTTTAACGGATAGACGCCCGCCAAGCTAAAAATATTCTCGGAATCGGAGAGCAGTGAATCTCCTGGTGAAAGCCCCAACGATTTTGTCAAATCTCCGGTGCTACATATTGCGGGCATAGCCTGCCGATATTCGGGTCGACAACCGCTGACAACATGGGCCGCAATATA
>JBCCEO010000456.1:0-6844 GCA_039030255.1 Planctomycetota bacterium
GCTTGGACTGATCCTCAATATTAGCTCTTTGATAGCTACCCATAGTTTGAAAACTCGATGCAAACGCATCTAAAAGCCCTTTTACCAATTTATCTTGTTTACGAGTGTCGGAAATGACCTTCCTAACCTCGGAAGAAAACGCTTCTTTCACTACCGCAATCGATGCTTCTGATTGTTTTTCAAACTCTGTCTGTATCTTCGTGGCCAGTTCGCTTTGCTGCTCGTTGACATGCTTCAAAATGTCTGGAATAGCTCCGTGTAGTCGAGAATCGATTCTGTCAACCGCTCTCTGGATTTCTTGAAGTACAGTTTGGTTACCGCTTGAACTTAGCCCTTGAGCGATGCGTTCTAGAATGCGAGTCTGTGTATCTGAAAGACTTGCTAACTTCTCTCTAATGCCGTTTTGATCTGCAAGGAGTTGAGTTCTAAACAGAGCCCAAGAAAATGCTGATGCAATTAGCACTCCGACGAAAGCAAAGCAAATAGTTATCCAATCTGAGGTCGTGATACTTGGCACGTCTTAGGTCTCGGCTTTATCAAGTTGTGGCGGGGCTGAACCATTCTCTTTTTTGGTCGTTTGGCTTGATTATCACAGATTCAACGGGTTGACGAAACTACACTCCGAAAATTTGTCATCCATAAAGATGGAAACCAAGCATCGTGAATCAAAGTCAACGATAAATAGTAAGATTTGGACCGTCCCGCTTTCGTAGCGATTGATGGGATACTTGAATTGCGTTGACTTGTTCATCGGGTGGTGGCAAGCTGCCTCGGTGCCAGACAAACTTTCACTCAAGGCTCAAGAAATCCCACTCGATAATCCCGAATCGAATAACAGGTTTCAACCATCAGCCGAAAAGCCACTTGTCGCTACGCCAGCAGCAATTGAGCAGTTTAGTCGAGAGACGATTCTTGCTTGCTTGGCAGCTATACATGGTAAAGCATCTGAGCATCAAGGATTGGACGACTTACAAGTATTTGAAGACGATGAAGGCAATGCCCTCTGGTTCATGGAAGATGGCGATGGACGGGCGATTACAGCCTTGCTGCCCGAGGATTATTAACCTGCACAGGTGTTTGCCCCTCTGCGGAACTAAAGGCAACTTGCGGGCGTTAGGACGATGCAACCTACAGCGCGAGCTAATGCGTCAATTCGCAGCGGTGCTCCATAGACGGCGCGAATCCCCGGTCATTTTCGGCCTAATTCAATCTAGCTTGCGGCTACGTTGTTCATCCTCCATTGAAATAGGTGCACGCTTCCCCTATTGGTTCCTGCGATACCGAATCTCAGATCTGCAGAACGTTCGTAACAACTGAAGCTGCCTGAAAAGCAGCCGACGATGTCACCCTCGCCGTTTCTAAGCGGCAACAACGCTGGATAATTACGCCACGACAAGAATGGTGCATTGGGATTAACAGTCGCCCATGCGCGCGCAGCAAGATCTATTTCAAGATTACTGAATTCTTGGATTTCAATACACTCGTTCGTCGAAAGGTCCCAGACACGAACTGTTCGATCAAATTCAGAAACGCTCGCCGCTCTCAGCCCATCCGCTCGTACCGCAACCATGCTTATTGAATCCTCATGCCCGTCCAAAACGCTGATGCACTTGCTATTGTCGATATTCCATACGCGGACTGTACCGTCGTGCGATCCAGAAACGGCGATGCGCCCTTCTTCGTCAATCGCAACACTTGTGACCGCGTCGGCATGTCCAGTTAGGAGAGCTACAAAATTGCCATTGCACGCGTCCCAAACACCAACTTTTCCATCGGAGCCGCCTGACAGAGCATGCTGACCGTCACCACTGATCGCGACATCGTGCACCATTCCCTGATGTGTTTCTGATTGTTCAACCTCTTTGTACTCTTTTGCAACTTTGAAATGACGCTTTAGCCACGGTCCTTTGTCGTCATCATTCGGACTCGCTTTCCTTGCGCTCCAGACTGACCCGCCATCTGCGCATCCTGTCTCGGACGCCGTATGCGACGATAGTCGCCAGATACGAACTGTACCATCATTGGATGCAGAAGCTAACCGCAAACCGTCGGGGCTAATTGCTAGACTTCGGATATCGGAGGCGTGCCCTTCGAAAATGGCAGAACATGCACCGGAACTCGGGTTCCAAACACAAACTCTACCATCGGAGTAACCGGAGACTGCCTTACTTGCGTCAGGGCTAAGCGTTACCGTCTGAGCACAACCATTTAGGCCAAACAGCACACGGCATTGGCCCGATGATATATCCCATACGCGAACCATGCCATGGAGTGAAGCGGCAACAGCAAAGTCTCCTTCCTTACTGATTGCGATATCACGGATTGCACTTCCGCCACCCTGAAGCCGCGTTTTCACGCTTCCGTCGATCAGATCACAAATAGCTACTGAGTCGTCTTCCATCCCAGCAACAGCATGCCGGCCATCCTCACTTATTGACAGACAAGATGGTGATAGACGAACTTTTGCACGACTTACCTCTACGACACGTACACATTTGTGATCACGAAGGTTCCAAACACGCAAGTTCCCATCCCAGGAGCTAGAAACCAGTTGCTCGTCGCCATCTGTTATTTCGACACTCGAAACGGGTCCGAGATGTCCCTCCAAGACAAAACTGCATTTGCCGGTCAATAGATTCCAGCCACGAATTGCCCCATCCAAACTGCCTGTTACCGCAAGACTGCTATCGCCGGTCAATGCCATACAGATAGCAGACTTCGCGTGTCCTTCAAGCGTCGAGTGTCCTTTTGCCAGAAGTTCAGTTGCACCAGTCGTTGCATCCCAAGAAGCAATCGTGCCATCCGAGCATACCGCTATGACCTTACTACCGTCTGAATGCCAGCGCAATTCCCGTACGCCATGCGCTGGAATGACTTGTAGACAGACCGTCGAGCCTCTTTGCCTAGGTCGATTCATCCACTCGACCCACTGATCAGGTGTGGTTCCCGTTGCTGCCCGGAGTCTAGCCATCTTCCTCAGGGGATTTTCGTCAGTTTCGTTAAACGCTTGTTGAAAAAACAGGCTGGGCCATTTGGAAAATATATGTACTCTAAGGCTGAAAAACTCGCGCCATTGGGAGAGAGACGGAACTAGATCAACATTGCAATCTATGAGCCGATTGAATTGATCAATTAGATCGCAAGGACCTAATGCTAGAAGTTCACCCTCAACGAAGTCCCAGTCGGTCCAGCAACGCGCCATGTGTTGCAATACGTCTTCCTTTGAGCATTTGAGTTTTGAAAATACAAAGTCCCGTATGACGTCATGGAAAGAATATCTTTTCCCACGTCTCAGTAGCCAGGAAGAGCGTTCAAACTGCTTCAGCAAGCGAACGGCCGAACGCCTGTCCATCTTGTTGTAAGTCGCTCCAAAGCTTTCACCGAACGTATTACAAGGATAGACTGCAAGAAGCGTCAGCATGTTTCGATTGTCAACGGAAAGTTGATTCCATGAAGCGTCAAAAACTGATGCGGCAGTCTCATCGTGATCAGCAAGCTCACTCAAGCCAAGTTCCGCAAGTTCCGCGACATAGCTAGGTAGATCAACGTATTCGCCGGATCTGATAGCCGAGGCTGAGACTCGAAGGAACAAGGGAAGGAAGTTGCATTGTTCGCAGAGTGTTGAGGCTGCGTCAGCATGCGCTTCGATCTCGGATCTTACGAAGACGCTTAGTAGTGCTAGTGCATCTTCACGAGAAAGCTGATCGACAATATGCGTGTCAACCATCGAAGGTAAGTTCTTCGAATCACGAGTCGTGATCAGCGTTACCACGAGCCGGGACTTCACGAGCAACAGTTCAACTTGCTCGCGCCGTTGGACGTTATCCAGAACAATCAAGGGTCTACGAATCGATGCTATCTCGTGAAAGCGAAACAGACACTCCTGATCGTCCCTTTTTTCGGTGTTGTAGCCGAAGCCTCGCAGCCACCTCGCGGCGGCACGTTCGGGTTCCTCGGTATTTAGGTCTACCCATAGGACACCTCCGGGAACAAGCTTACTGTCCGGCTCTACCAAGCGATCTGCGTCAAGTAAACGCTGCGTCAACTCAGCAACAATAGCCGTCTTTCCGCTTCCTCCGGGACCACGAAGGGCTAAAACAGGAGGTGCGATACCTTCTTCGAACTTTGATCTTATCGAATTCTCTGCTTCCGCCAGTTCACTCGCCCGTCCGACGAATCGGTCAGTGCGGAACCGCTTATGCTCCATCGGTTCCGCAAAATCACTATTCAATTGTGCGTTCGCCGATGATTTCTGACCCGCCACGTTCGGCGCTGCTTGGTGCGACGGGTCTAGTGGGGGAAGGTGATGCGCCCGATACATTCTTTGAGGAATGAACGCAAGTATTTGCATATCCGCGCACCTTCGTAACTGGGTTTACAGATACTCAGGTGGTCCTCGTCAAGCGGGATAGCGCGTTCTCCGGGGATATTTGGTTCGGCACTGGTTTCATCAACGACCAAAATGCCCTTTGGGACTCTAATGTTCCATTTAAAAACTCTTACGCCTGGCTTGACTTCCCTTCGCTCTGCAAACGTTCGGCACACAATACGGTGTCTGTTAACGAAACTCAGGAAGGCGCCGTGTAGTTCCCGCAATCTCGCGCTGTGCTGCCTGAGTTCAGCGACTTGCTCACTCGTATTTAGAACGATACTAGCAAACTCAGCAAAGTTGGCCAGATTTGCTCCAGAATGTGGTGTAGCAAGGAATGCGATACCCTCCGTGTTTTCCGCGATCTTCTCCCAGCGAGCGACCCCCTGCGATTTTGCGTGACTCAGTAATTGTTTGGTGACCAGACCGCCCATGCTGTGGGTGATGAAAATAATTGGGCGAATTCCAATGCCCTCGACGTGCAGTTCCTCGAGGACTTGATTGCCGAGATCCGCAAGCGGCATCGTTCGTTCTTTCCAGGAAGAAATCGCTGTGCCGTAACCCAACGTCCAGAATCCGAGCCTTGGGAACTCCCTTGCAAACCATGCCGGAAGGAACTTGGTTGGATCTGCCCCTGCCGCCCACGTTGTTTGCGATCCTCCGCCGAGTCCATGGACGAAAATTACGTCACCGATTCTATCGCCATGCTCCGTGCCAGCGACTGCCGTTAAACCTAAAGGGTCGTTTAGTTCCATGTTCATCGTTTAACTAAGTTGGTTGCTTTGAGAGCATTCGTGCATCACCCGGTACCGTAGCTTTCTTCAGCGGGTGAGTGGAGAGGCGGCTTGGCCTTGTTGGTCAACCATGTTAGTTGGCTCTAGGCACGTTGTTTAAAATCGTCTGACGTGTATTCATCTCGGTGTCGCTTTGCAATTGGGCAGTGCGTAAATATTCGCATGCGTAGTGTCTAGAAACTACTGCAGTTAACCGACCGGTGTGAGCGATTTGTCTCTAGGGCGGCTAAATTGTATCAAAGATTTAAAGCCATGCGGCAGCGGGCATGTCGACGTTAGCGATGCTGAGTTGGGCAACAGCGGGCGAGCTTCTTGTCTTGCGACAGCTGCAGCCCCTGCGATTGAGCAACGCGAGATCGCATTTTAACGGCAACTGTTCACAGGGAGTCTCAGACAGGCGATTGGATAGCCTTGAGTGTCTTATCAGTGTCGAAAATCAGAGCTGGGCGATTTGAGCTGAGGAGATTCTCAGCCAGGCTAGGAGGCACGCTCCGCCAAATGCAAATCACGTTTTGGATGCACTGAAACGGGAAGTTGACCGTCAAAAGCAGACATGTGACCCAAAACAAAACTTGTTGAATCAACTCTTACAACCCAGTCCCCTACCCGGGCCGATCTGGATAAAGCCTGCCGACTCTTGATCCATGTTTTTCTAAGACGCCCACAAATGTCCACGAAGACATTCGCAAACGATGGCAAGTGAATTTCTTGAATCAAGCTACTGACTTCGACACCGATGCAGCTTGGTAAGTTTGCTGTTTTGCTTCGGTTGGACAAGCTTCTAGCAAACAAGATCGAACCTTGGAGACTTCGGTGGACAGCACCGAAGCAGAATTAACTGTCATAGAGTCCTTCGACGGCTTCATAAACTCCTTCTCCCCCGGTTCGGAATACCGCCAGATATACTTAGTGCTGGAGTGGCCGCTGAGTTTCATCGCGTAGCGGATGTCTTTCTCGGCGGCTTTTCGCAAATCGGTGTGCCTGAGCATGTGGGCTGAGAGGTGGATGTGCTCTTTCTTTGGCAACGTTGCTTTGGCCTGAGCCGCGATTGCCTTCAGAGCATCATCCAAGTTGGAAGCTGCGAGTTCCTGACCGTTCTTGGTCTAAAACAATGGCCCGGATGAACGCCCCCGCTCATTCTCGAAATACTCATCAATCGCATCACGAGCAGGAGTAGGGACTTTCAATTTCTTGGTTGTCTTCTTGCCTTTGCGTTTGAGGTTGTGAAGGTAGCAGTCTTTGTACTGCTTTGGAAACTGTAGGCCTAGCATCTCGGACTCCCTCAATCCCGTATGGAGCAGTAGGAGAAGCATCGTGAAGTTTCGGTACGGTCTCTGATTGGCCCGCGTCTGTATGGCAATTAACTGCTCCGCCGCTGATTTGAGGCGGTTGACCTGGATACTAGAGCCCCAGCCACTCAGGTTCGTCCTCTTCTATGTTCCTAACGCCCGTACAAAGGGTTCCCAACCAGGAAAGACCGCTGTTTGTGGATCCACGTGGCCGTGTGTCGGCGTGTCGCCAAAGCCCGGTTCACCGTAGACGCTGCGAAGTACTGGCGGAATACCCGTGTAGGGAAAACTAATATTATGTCGCTCCGGGACGCCTTGAAAGATTTCAAGAAGAATCTGGTTTAAAAAAATTAGTCATACTCCAGACCAAGCCGAAGCTACAATTGGACGTA
>JBCCEO010000457.1:0-6840 GCA_039030255.1 Planctomycetota bacterium
ACGCCGACTATTCCTTCGCCGTTTTTCAATTGAAGGAGTTGCAAGGCAAGCCACACCCGATGGCTTTTGAATTCGAGACCCGCCACGGAGATGAGATTTTTTTCCCCACCGTGCATATCCACGACGGCGAAGTCCATGCTCGCGAGCTGTTCGACCACACGCTCTACTTGCAAAATATAAAATTCGACAAAGTCGTTGGCCGCTACGCAAACTATCACTCAAAGGACCGATCAACGGGATTTGTTCGGTCCAAGGACGTGGCGCGGCAATATTGCAATATCCAAAAGTCGGCAGGCATTCTTGAGCCTGACTTGCTATTGCATCGGATCGAAATGCGTGGTCGACTGCCTAACAAAGATGTGTTTGCCGCGGTTCAACCCAAACGCGGCAAACCAACGGGCTACCGTCTCGGTCAGATCCTGCCTATCGCGCCGTTGCTAGGACTCTGTGGTTTGTCCTGGTTCTTCAATCGTCGAAACGAAGTTCAATCGCAGGACGAAGTATAAGTGCACGAACTAGAATTTCTTTAACGACCGGGCTAGTGCATGGGTAGTCTCATCGATAGAACACCAGCGCACCGCGCCTCGGAATAGGAGAGCACCCAAAACCAGAAGCCCAGCAACTACCAGCATGAATTGCCATGCAAGATCAAACCTCCAGGCCAGCATATAACCCGCAACGCCAAATTGAAACGTAATGAAAGCGACGATCGTCAGCAAAGTCCAGGGTGCAATTACAAGCACCCAGGTTTGCCAACAGGAGCGTAGATTCCCCGAGAGAAAAGTTGTCGAGGTATAGACGGGTATCAAGAAGTTGACTGCCAAAAGAATCAAGGGGATTTGGACGACAATATCGACGGGGCTATCGGTCAAGAACAGGAAACAAATTGCCAGACTCCAGCCAGGAAGTAATCCCCATCCGTAGCATACCCGATTCCAAAAGAGGGCGTAAAAAACATGCCAATTGGAAATTGGGAATACTGATCGCACCGCCGAAAATCCGATTGACATATCCCCTTTATTTTGAGCTGCGGCGAACTCGCGGAAATTCACTAGCGACAGAGCAAAGCTAAACATCAGAGGCATTCGCAAGAATCTTGGCATCGCCTGCAGCGTCATGAACTGATTAAGTATGAGCAGCCCAATGCAAAAAGGCACTGGCCACATGCCGACGAGAAACTCTGCCCATCGACCAAATCGGGGATAGCGTAGGCCAAGAAGTCCTAAAATGGCCAGCTGTTCGGAACTCAGCCGTAACGGAAAAGCGAGTCGCAATAGCCAATGCCGTTTTTCTGTGCCCAATCGCTCCTCGCGCATTTCGCGCAAAGACCTGCAGGCTTTCTCAGAATCCATTGCCGCATCAGCAAAGCCACTCACTCGGTTCGGACGAGACCATGAGCGCAACCAGCCCTTTCGAAATGCACTTTGATAGATGCCGGTTGTCATTTGAATATCGCGTAGTTCGAGTGTGCGAAGCAAGTGCCAACCTGCAAGCGTGGTAAGCACGACTCCAAGAAACGGGCGCCCGAAACTTCTGCCCCAATCATTGGGCCAATAACCAAGGATTCCGACGTACCATCCTGCCGGAGGCAACACCCATATTGCCTCGAATGAGCTGAAAGCGCGCACTTCAAGCACATGTCGTGGGACAACCGCAAACCCGACTCCAGCAATGAATGCAAGTACCACAACTGCTAGTGTGACTGACTGCAACATGGTTGAAAGAGGCAGATAGGCCGCCAGCAAGTCGGAAAGTAGCCAAGCGCTGGCAGTCGTCAACACGACCATCACCACGACGCGAAGGCATTGCCCAAAGCCCCAGTTCTCAACCCAGGCTGGAATTCCGAAGGCGGCCAGGCCCATGAAAAAGAATGCACAGGCCAACAAACCAACGCCGGTTTGAATTGGACTGATCAATCGAACGTCAGAAACCGGCAAATTGGTTGCCCAAGGGCGATAACGCAGCGAGATGGCGGATTGCCTTATGCGAAGCGCGTTGGCGAGAAGACCTGCTGTGCAGAGGATGGTCCAGCCAGCCAATACCGGAGCCATTGTTGGTTTAAATTTTTCTCGAGTTCCAAGCCACTGGCCCACCTCGACGGGCCCGTTCAGGACCAAGCCCATAATCATGGCTCCGAACGCCGCAAAAACAAAGCCAACAAATGCGAGCAGCAAAATGACATTCATACCGATTCGATGCCAGCGTCGCGTCCACTTGCGTTTTTGATACTGCTCAAGCTGCGAAGGGTCTTGGACAATCCGCTCAAGCATTTTCTTGCGCAGACGTTTTTTTCGATCGCGAGTCCCCATGATAATCGTGTCGCCTAGTCCGATTCTTCTTCGGTGAATGCGAGCATATCAGCATCGCCGCGGAGCTGTTGCAACAGAATATTCAAAGCGGGTGAATTGTCTGCTGATTCTTGCAAAGAGTCTGCAGTACCAAAGGCGGCTACTTGATTCGAAGATAGCACGCAAACAAGGTCTGAAGTTTGCTGCGCAATTTCAACTAATTGAGTCGAATAGACGACCAGCTTGCCACGTTTCCCGGCGTCCATTAGATAACTGCGCATCGCAGTCAAACCAAGCGGATCCATTCCAGACGTAAATGGCTCATCCAAGATCCAAACGTCGGGATCTACAGCGAGCATCGCAATCAAAGTAGCTTTGTAACGCTGGCCACGCGAAAGGGCTCGACAAGGATTATCGGCCACTGCCAACATATCAAATTCTTCCATCAGATCGAGCACACGCTGATCGTCGACTTCCGTGGTGCAACCATAGCACTCCAAAGCAAAAACGATATAGTCCAACGGAGTTTGGGATGGGTGCAGTGTCGGGATGTCGGGCAAATAGTGAATACGCTGGCGTTGCCCCAGATTGGTCCTTTCCAAAGGTTCTTTATCCAACAGAACTTGACCGCTCGTCGGCTGATAAAGTCCGCCCAGAATGTGCAGAAGAGTTGTCTTCCCTGCCCCATTGGCACCGAGAAGCACAATCACATTGCCGCCTGAAAAAGTCAGGTCGATACCTGCGATGACTTCGTTGCCACCGAGTTCTTTGGTAAGCTTCTCCAATCGAATTTCAGTCACGGCTTAGGATCCCAGTCACGCAGCCTACAATCCAGTTCATAATTTTTGGATCGCAAGCACTAAGTCTGTCAAATACGAAGGACGCTCTATAAGCTCCGTTTCCAAGGCCTACGAATGCTGCATGCCATCACGCTGTCTATTTCTTGATCGCATACAACCCTTCGTAAGTTCGAATGTACAGAACGCCACCTGAGACAATCGGCGAGGCAGTGATGGGTTCCCCTCCCATATCGTTGGAAGCCACAATCTTGAATTCCCGACCAGCTTTTACCACCGTGCACATTCCATCTTTGCCGCAAAAATAAACATGCCCATCTGCGTACAAAGGACTGCATCGATGCTGCACATTTTGGGTTCTTTCAAAGTAAACTTCGTCGCCACTCTGTAAATCGACGCATTGCAGTTTGCCGTCTTTGTGCAAAAGATAAACCAGCCCATCAACGATTAGCGGAATTGAAACATCTGGCGTATTGGCAAGGACCCACTGGGTTGTTCCTGGCTGCCCTGTCACGTCTCCTTGAAGTTTTCCGTTAACCGGCACTGCGACGGTGGGACCACCCTTGGCAGTTGGAATCACGATGTAGCCGTTCGTGGCTGCCGGTGATGCGACAAAACGGAAGGTTGGGTCCATACGATTCTTGTTAATTTCAGTAGGTCCGTTCAGACCACCGAAACGCCAAAGTTCTTTCCCGCTTTCGAGCGAATGACCTGTCGTGCAATCCGCGCCGTGAACGACCAAAAACTTCTGAGTTCCGTCGTCATAAATGAGCGGTGATGCATAAGAATGTTTACATTCGAAAATAACATCAGTCTTGCGGTCGTATTCCCAGACGGTCGCGCCAGTCTTCTTATTGAGCTTGATGACTTTGCCGGTTCGCGTGAAGTCATCGCGACGCATCGCTCCGTGAATCAATTGAAGGTATAGCGCATCCCCGTCAAGAACAGGCGTCGATGTCATTCCGAACTGGATGTCTAGCCGGCCAAAACGATCCCCAACATCGAACTTCCATACTTGATTCCCATCAAAATCGTAGCACGCAAGTACGCCCGTAGAGAAGAATGCCCAAACATGTTCACCATCAGTGCAGGGGGAGGGAGATGCCGAATTGCCCTCGCCGCGTCGGGCATCACGATTGCCGCTAGTGACGGTTTTCTCCCACAGCGATTTTCCAGTGCTCGCGTCGACGCAAATCAGCACCAAATCGTCTTGATTAGAAGACGTCACAAAAATTCGATCGCCCCAAACAGCGGGGGTCGCTCCTCCTTGGCCAGGCAACTCACAGCGCCAAGCCACGTTCTTGGTGCGAGACCATTCGGTTGGAAGTGACTTCTCCGTCGAGATTCCGTCTCCATTTACCCCGCGCCATTGTGGCCAATCTTCTGCCTGAGTTTGCGAGAAGCCTAGTAGCAAAAAGGCTGAGAATATGTTGCCAAGAACCAAGTGCTTCATTCTCTTGATCATCTTTGTTCACTATGAGGAGGGAAAAATCGGGTTTGGTTGAATCTGGGACTATTTCGAGCAGATTATAGCCCAAAAAATCTCAACTCGTCTTCAGAGTTGGATAAGGTGATACAGCAGCACTACCTTGCAAAATTGAAGGTTTTTGAAATAGCTGCTCCTCTAGCAGCGCCAAGCAGCGTTAAGCTAGTTTTCGAATTGGCCGGAACTAACACCTTTCTGCGGTGTTTTTACGGGAGTCGCCAGGAATTGCCAGCGTGAATGTAAGCGACTGCTTCAGCGAAAATGGGGCTCAGTATTGTCACCAACTTTTGCTGGTTTCGGAACTATTCGAGTATAAAGTTGGCTCCGCCTATCGCTCACTTTGAGCAGTAATTATTGGTGGCGAGTTCGACTACTCCAAACACTTTTCACCCCCTAATGCATGAAGGAATGAACGATGCGCACTAAAGCCATCATGGGCGTAACAGCCCTGTTTCTGATTTCTGCAACGGTCGCCGTTGCTCAACCTCCCCAAGGCCAAGGTGGTGGACGAGGAGGACCTGGAGGTGGCTTTGGCGGCCCTGGGGGACAAGGGGGTCCTGGAGGACAAGGGGGTCCTGGACAGGGTGGTCCTGGTGGTGACCGAGGTGGATTCGGCCAAGGGGGTCCTGGCGGACAGGGCGGCCGAGGTGGATTTGGCCAAGGGGGACGGGGCGGACGCGGTGGTCAAGGCGGCGGACGCGGTCGGGGACCCGAGCAAATGATGAGAATGCTCCCACTTTTCGCCGCGCTCGACAGAGACGAGAACGGTGAAATCTCAGCCGAAGAAATTAAAAACGCCGTCGCTGCACTGCAATCACTCGACAAAGACAAAGATGGCAAGCTGGTTATGGAAGAACTTGTCCCACAATTCGGAGGACCTGGCGGTCAGGGTGGTCCCGGTGGCTTTGGCGGTCCTGGTGGACCTGGTGGCGGCTTCGGCCCTCCAGGTGAAGGTGGTGGCGGACGCCCCGGCCAAGGTGGTCGTCCCGAGGGAGGCCGTCCTGAAGGTGGTCGCCCAGAAGGCGGCAGACCAGGGCAGGAAGCTGGCGGCGGGCGAAACGTTGAGGAGTCCGTAAATCGACTTATGGGCTTTGATGAAAATGGCGACGGCAAACTTTCAAAAGACGAATTGCCCGAACGAATGCAGCGCGTCTTGGATCAAGTCGATGACAATAAGGATGGGTTCGCCTCTAAGGAAGAAATCACAAAAATGATGCAGTCCGCGGGCAACCGAGGCGGGCGTGGTGCGGGCGGCCCAGGTGGGGGCCGCGGACAAGGACGCCCAGACGGTGGTGCTGGTCGGGGACGGCCCTCCGGTGACGAGCCTTCTGGTGGCGAACGGCCAAAGCGACCCGACGGAAATTAATTTTTCAATCTAGGAAACTTTTGGAGTAAAACAAGCGTACTACCTACAGAAACAAAAGTCGTCGTCGCCACGTTATCCGTGCAATGCGAACGACAACGGCCCCGCAATCTTGATTCTGGATCTCATGATTGCGGGGCTTTTTCGTAGAGCCTTGCCGGAGGAGTAGCATCTTCGCGAATCAGCCCGAACGCCGGGAGTACAAAGGACCACTAATCTTTTAAAATGGGGTGCGGCTAAAATCCAACTCAAACTCCAAACTAAATCACCATCATGCTCTCGCATCGCATCGTGACCCCAGTTGGCACCCTTCTTCCAACTTGGACGGAACGGGGACTTTATTCCTGTGAGTTCACACATGAATCAATGCCCCGTGCTGCTTCACCCGATCTGCTGGGACCAGAACAGCATCGATTGACGGAAGCCATCGCAAAGTATTTTCGAAGCGGTATGATCAATTGGGATCTGCGTACAATCGATTGGTCGGAAGTCTCGAACTTTCAACGCGAAGCGCTTGAATTGTGCTTTAAAATTCCCAGTGGGCATACCATGAGTTACGGACAAGTGGCCGTGAACTTGAGCAACCCAAACGCTGCTCGCGCGGTCGGTCGTGCGATGGCTCAGAATCGTTGGCCAATCTTGATTCCTTGTCACCGCGTCGTTGGGTCCAACGGACGCTTGACCGGTTATTCTGGAGCCGGCGGATTGGACACGAAACGACAATTACTTGAGCAGGAAAAAGCTTGGGCGGGCGAGTTGTTGTTTCCCTAACGTTCACGAGGGTTCGCTTCCTTCGATACCCTAGTCTTGGTGGAGTTTACGCTAGGTTATATGTGTTCAGGACAATCTCGCAGATATGGAAATCGCATTCAGCATCATAGATTACATCTTGGCAGTCTGTTTTCA
>JBCCEO010000458.1:0-6789 GCA_039030255.1 Planctomycetota bacterium
GTGGGAATTCACCCTCGCTATGCTTGGCAGCAGCACCCATTGCGTCTGGAAGCGGATGATCATGAGATCCGTTGTCTCCCGAGGAGAACACTGTTGCGTTGGGTGCGATCGCCTTCAGGTATTCAATATCAAAGTCGGAAGAACCGTGATGACAAGCTTTGTTCACATCCGCTGAAAAAGGGGTAAGTGTTGGATACCGCTCTGCGATGTATTTTTGCGCCGGCTGATTCAGGTCTCCGCCAAAAAGAAAGGTTCTCGCGCCGAAAACTAGGCGTAGTACGACACTGTTGCCATTAATCGTGTGTGATTCGGACGGTGCGGGATTCGGATTCGAAGTAGTAACGTCGTGTGGGTCGGGAAAAGCACGCAGCCGAATCGCGCCCGTAGGCTTAGTCGTAACCGGCCCAAGCACTTCCAGCGTGATGTCGGTTCCAGTGTTTGGCAGTGTCTCCGGGAGGCCGGAGAGGTCTCGTCGCATTAGCATTTCCATAGATCCCAGCCGACCATCATCCGCAGCTTTCACAGCAGCCTGTAAAAACTGAGCAAATTTGTTGGGGTTGCCGGCTGGAGTTTGCAACTTGCCGTCTGCAAGTAGAGTGCGAGCAGACGAGAGATCTCTCAGGTCGGTGCTAATAGATCGTGTCCCATCGGAATGAACTGTCATTGACCCGAGTTCCAAGTCTTTGTTGGCACTTTCGCCGTACCTCGGCAAGCCGTTGTGATACAACTGGCCGATCTTAAAATTTTTGTCTTCGAGTACTTTCGTCAGTCCGGCATAATGGTCGAGGTCAAAGTGAGTCACCACAATGGCGTTTATTTCGAGCTTGTCGCGTCTCGGCATTCCGGCTGCCTCATCGGCGTCGCGAAGTCGCTTCAAGCGTTTTTTGAGCTCGTCGTGAAATCCCTTGTTCGGACCGCCGTCGATAATGATGATTGCGTCCTCTGCCTCAATTAGTGTTGCGTCCCCTTGACCCACATCAAGATAAAAAACCTTAAGCTGTTGTTTCGCTGAGAGACGAGATACATCGACGAATCCCGAGCGCATTATTCCATTCTTGTCTGGCATCGTCTTCGCTGGGGCTTGGCCACTCACCATGGCACTCATATCCACGTGCAATCTTGCACCGAGCAACAATTGCACGCTCCCACTAGAACTAGCGCTGCCACCACGACTGCGCACCAGGAAAGTCTTGGGCTTGCTTACGTACCGAATATCAACCATGCAATGCGCTCCCTACCATCGCTTTCTGCTTAAGTTCAACTTCGAGAGACTTGTCTCGGAGTTCAACCAGAAAGATCTTTGATCGCTCGTCACCGTCTTTAGTATCTTCAATTGGCATAACTCGCCGCTGGCCAGTTTACCAGACTTCTATTACAACCGCTGACGACCTTAAGTCGGCTACATCACCTCACCAGCGCGGTAACTCGAAGGTGATTGGCGTATGGACAGAATCAGATGCATCATAGTCACCATTATTCTGGAGAATGATCGAACGCCGTCTTTTACTACTAATCGGCATTGGTTTGTGCTCTTGGCCTCAATTAGCGGTTTTTTTCGGAATGAAGTAGCCCAACATCGGGTTGACCAACAGTCAGTTCAATTCGACGAATTCTTGTTGGGCCAAGAATTCGGTGGTCGCCTGAGATTGGCGATGTTTCGTTGACGTAAAGGTACTTCTCATCGGGGCTGATGATCAGGCTATTGGGGAGCGAAAAGGAGCTCTCCAGCGGGGCACCGTTCTGCTTGCCACGTTTTCCGTTGCCAGCGAATACGGTGACTCGGCCAGCGAGGTCGATCTCGTAGACGCGACAGTCCATTCTGGCGAGTATGTAGAGGTAACCTCGATGGTAGATCAAGTGGCCGTTGTTTCCGCCAGGGAGTGTGGCCAGTTTGGTCGCGTTGCCCTCAAGGTCGATCTGAACGACGAGGCCGTTGCCAAAATTGCAAACGTACATCATGTCGTCTGGGCCAACAGCGATTCCGTTCGGCGTTTTGAGCAACGGACTGGTGCAGAACGGCTTCGAAGTCCCGTCTATCGCGATCTGTTGTATCGTATTGTTTCCGCAGTTGCAGGCGAACAGCGTACCTTTGCTGTTAAAGGCCAGGCCAACCGGAGCTTGCAGGCCGGTCTTGCAGAAAACTTCCGCTCTGCCGTCCGGGGTAACTTTACTGATAAAGTTGCCGCCGATGCTGGATTGATACAAGTTGCCGTTCGCGTCGAATGTGTTGCCCGAGCCGCCACGTAGCTTGTCGTGAAATAGTTCTGACTTGCCCTCAGGTGTAACTCGGTAGAGTCGGTTGCCACCTTTGCCCGAGCCGTCCAGCCGCCAGCCAAAATCGGCAGTATAAAGGCGACCTTCGGAATCGATGTTCAGGCCACCGGTTCCTGCTTCAATGTCATCGAGCACAGTTGAAACTTTGCCGGCTATCAGCCGTTTGTGGTTTCGGGCTTTGCTCTCTCGCTTCGAGAAGTCGTCGCCGGCCATGATAAAGACTCGACCGGTTTTCTGGCCAACCTTGTTGCTCCAGGCGGACGTCAACAGAATGTCGACGTAGCCATCCCCGTCCACGTCGCCAATTCCGCAGGCGTCAAAGCCAAGCGTGTCGCCCGCCTGTTTGGCGGTCCAGCTTTGTAGCAACCGACCACCGCCCGACGCACTGTAAAGATACACCTTTCCGCCCGATTGCGCGCCTTCGCGATTCTGCCACGCTCCGATGACCAGATCGCCGATACCGTCGCCGTCAACGTCTCCAGCGTCGCTGGGGGATGTACCCAGGCCTTCTCCGGGCACCGATCCGTGGATCGCGAGGAGTTCCTTTCCGTCCGCTCCGCTATGCACGACGACTTTTCCTCCTCCAGTCACTTGAGAATTGTCGCTGAAGTCCGAAGCGTAGACGTCAGGTATTCCATCGCCGTCGAGGTCACCCGGAAACGAAATGAACATTTGGCCGAGGTTCACGCTATTTTTATCACCCTCGATAGTGAATTTGAGCTTTGGCTTTGCTGCTTGCACTTCGTAGACATACACGCGACCGCGGTCGTTGGGTCCGGCGTTTTGAGCACCTATCGCAAGCAGGAAGCTTCCGTCTTTTAGTCTCGCAGCCGCTGCTGCGTTGCCGAACCCGTCGTTCGCTTCTTCGCCTTTGAGATCGAATAACACTTCGGCGGTCTTTCCGGAGTGCACGAGGACTCGACCGGCTTTTGCAACTTTACCGTTTCCCGCCATTTCGCCGACAAGAAAGTCAGAAACGCCGTCACTGTTGATGTCGCCCATCTCGCAGACTTCGTAGCCGAATTGTCCGCCCTGCGCGCTACCGTCGATTCGATGAATGATCTTCGCATCGGCCCCCGAATACACGAAGACTGCGCCAGCCCCGTTGGCATTCGGAGCACCCGCAATGAAGTCAGGAACGCCGTCGCCATTCGCATCGCCCAGCCCGCATGCGCTATTGCCAAGCTGAAATCCTGGCTCGCCTGTTACTGTGTGCAGCAACTTACCGGTCCTGCTCGAATAGACATATACTTTGCCCGCTCCGCTGTTGTGCGTCGGTGCCGTCGCGACAAAATCGATGACGTTGTCCTTGTCGATGTCCCCAACTCGCCGAGCAATCCAGCCAAATTGATCGCCGGCCGCCTCCCCCGACCACTTATGGATCACGCGCGACGATTCAACGAAGAGTTCGTCATCGCTAAGCCACTTGACCTTGAATTTTTCTAGCCGCTTGTCTCCTTTGAGGTTGGCGAGTTCCGGGTCGGAGTGAATAAGATTGATGTTTGTAAACCCAGCTTTCACAGCGGCATCCAGCAACTCGAACGCTTTGTCCTTGTCCATGCGAATCGCGTAGATGCAAGCCATGTTGTACTGCGTATTGGCGGCTTGCCCCTGCGCGAGCTTATTGGCTCGTTCGTATGCAGCCATCGCATCGTCGTACTTCTTCTGCGAATGTCGCGAGTAGCCCAACATGTACCACGCTGCCGGTCTGTCCGGAAATTTTCTCGATGCATCCAGCATGATGCCTTCAGCCTCGGCCATCTTTCCAGTCCCAAGCAGCCCTTGAGCCTTCTGCAATAAGCCGATCAGTTCCGGCGGATTGGCGCTAGTTTGCGCGCTAGGCTGCGCGAAGGCGGGGTTGACGGACAGGAGTAAGCAAAAGAAAAAAACACGTGCAATCATGAGAACGCCCCCAGGCTGAACGGATTAAGAAGTCTACTAAACCATATCGTAGCAGCAGACTCATAAGGATCACGCTGGTGCCCAAATCGGCAGGACTCTTTTTCAATTGGCACAGTGTACGTGAGTGGCACCTTTGAATGCTTGAGCTCTCTTATCCTCTCCGCCAACAACACTTGAAGCCTACATCTGGTTCAATCGAAAAGCCAGCTTCAGCCAGTTCTCCTTGCCAATCGCCTTCTCGTAATCAGCTGCATCGATATCCTGCAGATAAGCCAATCCGGTGTAGGGACTGCCAATGTCATCGGGATTCGCTGGGGGTACAGCTCGGTCAATTAACCTAGCAAACCCAATTAGCTGCTCAGCGTTCAGCGTCAGTTCGCGAGCCACAGAAAGTACGTTCATCTTGTTGTAGGCCTCACGTTGCAGAGACGCCCGCTTCAAATCGAGCTTTCTCCTCGTTGCCTTCTGATCGTCGGTTAGCACTTTATCAGTCAGTTGCCTCCACCAACCAAATCGCGACAGCAGCGTCGCGGCATCGGCCTTCGCCAGCCTGGTTTCATTAATCTCAAGATTTCGCCCGACTTGACCATTTAAAATTGCAGAAAACTCGGCCTCTGCTTCCATCCGATCGTCAAGCAACGCGCGCCGCGAGATCGCGCCTTTGGCAGTCAGCTCCAGTTTTCGTGTCTGCGCGGGTGTTAGATTGAACTCGTCTCGCAACCAAGCAGTCCGTGCCGCTGCGACGTTCCGCAATTTGGTTCTGAGTTCCTCCATTTTTTTCTCGAAATTGCCCTCGAAAGTCGATGGTGAAAAAACCGCATTGCGAACGTTGGCGTAGTTCTTATTCCAAAATTCGAACTGCTCATCGGTCAGTAGACTCTTCAAAGCTTTTGTTCCACTGCTGTCGGGCTTTTTGTTCTCTGTTGCAAATATGTGAGGTAGAGCGTCATTCTGAGAAAGCTCTCTGACAACTTTCGTTGCACGGTCCCATTGATTAGTTCGCAAACCGACAGCCCGATCCAACTGCAATAAAAACATGTTTGCCGCCGCGTCTTGTCGGAATTTACGGCGAGTCGCAACGTCTTTCTCGTAGCGGGCCAGCAATTCACTTTTGCCCAGTTCCATCTTCGCGGCCGCCATCGTCGCGACAAATATTTCCGGAGGAACGTGCCCCAACATAACGTCGAAGAGACGATCGGGCTTATCAATTGATTCTAACGCGGAATCAACTTTAGACCTGACTCGTTTAATCGCAGCTTCGTCAACTCCCGTCATAGAACTCAGGATGGCGAGTTCCCTCGTTATTGGCGCACTTAGAGGGTCTCTCAATGGGTTTTCCTGAGCTATTGCCATGTTCCCGCAGATAATCATGCCAAATGTGACAACTAACGCACGCATGTCCGTCTCTCCCAAGGTCGAATTAAATAAGTTCATTCAACGGCACAACTCTCAATCCCCGTTGGACCGAGGGATTAAACATAGTTGATCACTAGTTTTTAACGAGGATACGTGGGATACAAAGCCAATTCAAACACAGCGAAATTCCCAAATTTTTTCTTTGGGATTTTGGGAGCCCAAAATGAAAAAGAACCTAGTACCCCATGATTTGCAGTTGAATGCATCGCGGTAATTCGACAGAGTACTACACTCCTGACAGAGTACCAAACTCCTATATCCCTTTCCCAAATCAATGAACTCTCTCGCAGAGCTATCAACGGGTTCTGCCAATGCTAAATGAATACTTCAACATCGCAAGTCGACGATTCCCTTGCAAACAGATCCAATTCTGCCAGCCGCAACAGGGGTATTATCTGCTTTGCACTTTCATTTGTCCTGCTCGCTCTTGGTGGCTGGCTCACCTCCCTTGGCCTGGGCGAATGGTACAGCAATTTGGATTTTCCTCCCTACCAACCGCCGGGGTGGGCTTTCACACCTGCCTGGACTCTCATCTTGGGATTGCTTGCGTTGGCCACTTGGCGAATTACGGATGCGAAAAATGGCAACAAGGTAGATACAGATTCGGAAGGTTCTTTGCGAGTTGCTATGTTGCTTTACTGCTTTCAATTTGCCTTAAACGTGGGCTGGTCTCTTTTGTTCTTTGCGCTCAAGCGACCTGACTTCGCCTTGTGGGAAATTGTCGTACTCGACGTGCTTCTGGTTGCACTCATTGTGGCTTACCGAAAGATCGACTCAATTGCTGGCTGGATGCTAGTTCCATATTTCGTTTGGCTGTTGTTTGCTACCGCCATCAATGCATGGATCAGCATTTACAATGGGCCGTTTGGCGTTTGACTCTACGAAGAATCAAGACTCTCAGGCGAATTAAGCTGCCTTAAGCAATCCGGAAATAGCGTAGTCGAGAACTTCCTTTCCCCGGAGGTCTTCCAGCCAGGCTGCTGGAATGCTTGAATAGCCCCAATAGGCGCCGGCCAGCTGGCCGCAAACGGCGCCGGCTGTGCTTGAATCGTGACCGAGGTTCACTACTTTCAGCAATGCTTCCTGAAAACTACGTGCTTCGTGAATGCCCCACAGTGCGGCTTCAAGGCACATACCCGCGTAATAGCTCGCCTGAATTTCCGGAGGCTGCCGGCTTCGAAAACTGCCCTGAGCAAC
>JBCCEO010000459.1:0-6788 GCA_039030255.1 Planctomycetota bacterium
ACCTCGGCCATCTACGACAGCGGGACCCTCTTCTTTCGCGCGGCGGCCGATCGCGAGTCCCCAGCGTTGTACTGGTTGGCTTGCCCAACGCGGGAAAAAGCACTTTGTTCAACGCCTTAATTGAAGAAAATCGAGCCATCGTTTCAGACCAAGCTGGAACAACTCGCGATGCAATTACTTGCCGTATCAATTGGCAGCAGCAGCTCGTCGAACTTGTAGATACCGCAGGCTTGGAGGAGCTTAGCGAGAATAGCCCGAGAGCATTGGCCCAAGGAGTGTTGCAGTCGCGAATGGAATCAGCGGATTTGATGGTACTGTGCCTTGATTTGCAGAAACCGCCTCGCAAACATTGGATCGAACAGCAACTTACGAGAATGAGGCAATACGCTCCAACAATTGCAATTGGAACCAAGGCAGACGTGAAAACGGCAGCGTTTGATTTTCCATGTAACGTCGAGTTAGACTGCAATTCCAAGGGTTCATTGAAGTTGCTACGCAAGGAGATCTTGCGACAATTAGAGGATAGCCAACGCACCCGAAAAACAGATGTCTTGCATCATACGATGTTGCGCTGCCGCGAAGCAATTGGACGGGCTCAGGTTAATCTGGGGCAAGCGATCGAAGGGGCCCAAAGTGAAGTTGGCGAAGAATTGGTCGCTGCAGACCTGCGAGCCGCAATTCAGGAACTATCGTTCGTCATCGGAGAAGTGCATACTGAAGATATTCTTGGGGAGATCTTCAGCCGCTTCTGCATCGGCAAGTAACCTGCAGGCTTTGTCGCGGAACTTGTGAGATCCCAGATGAGTTGTGCAGAATAAACAATTCCTAATACGGGTGCATAGTTTTCCTGTAAGCGATGTAATGGAAGAAGAGAATCCATATCAGCCTGTACTTGACCGTAGCCAACGAGCGGGCGTGGATATGCGAAGTTTTCGCTTTGGTAGCAAGAAAGTCTTCATACTGGTTGTGGAATCCAGCATTTGGAGTGGCGTTTCAACTTTCTTCGTCGATCCGAAGTTTGGTGAGAGTCCCAAAAAACGTGGACCTTGCAAGCTTGAGTTTGGAAATGAGGAAAGGCATCAAGTGGAGATACGTATCGATTCTTTGGGTCGCCTAGACCTAGTCTTGAACGACTGCGTCATCGAAAGTGACTTATTTGCGGATAAGCGAAAGAGGATCCTGCGCTGGGTCGGAGTGCTCACAATCTTGCTATTCTGCATGATGTTGGGGCTTTTTTTCTTTGGTTTCTTTGGATTCGAACGACAGTTTTCGCTCTGAGCTGGTTCAATGCGTGCTGCCATTCGGTGGCGCCAGACGAAAATTCTTCCCAATTATCTTGGAATTCTCCACGGATGGGCTCGCAACTTGCCACTAACTAAGATGTAGCAAACTCTGCGAGAAGGAATGAACAATGCGGCTAACACTTAGAACTCTTTTAGCCTACCGAGATGGAGTATTGAGTCCTGAGGATGCGGAGGATATGCATCGCAGGATTCACCAAAGTGAAGATGCGGCAAACTTGCTGAAGCGAATCGAGTCGATCTCGTCCGAGATGCAGAAGCCGAGTTCTACCATTGTTGGAAAAGGGCTAGCGGCGGATCCAAATTCTATTGCTGAGTATTTGGATGACGTGCTCGAAAGTGAAAGCATTCCAGCGCTCGAAAAAACCTGCTTAGAATCTAACGCCTATTTGGCCGAATTAGCCGATTGTCACAGCATCCTTTCTTCGGCACTGAATACACGCGTCGAAGTTCCTGAAGGACTAAGGCAGACTGCGTTGAAGATAGACGACGGCGAACATCGCAAGCAGTTTCAGGTTGAGTTGAAGCAGCGCCAGAAGTCAGTTGCTCGTTCTCCGAAAACGAATGCACTGTTGCGAATGGATGCCCCTCACGGAGATCCTACGCAAGCATCAGACGATGATATTCCGTCAAGCATGGCTTCTTCAAATACAACGGATCGCAACGATGCAAACGCTGGGCCAGGGGTGGTTGAAAACGACGACTTGGCGCTGTCGACGTCCAGGGCGGTTGAAGTCCAAGCTCCAATGATGGCCTCTGGTGGCGAATCGATTAAAGAACAAGGGTTGAACCTAGAAGGGGACTCACTCTCTCAAGAAGTCCCCGAGTATCTACTTGGAGCGCCGCGGGGCAATTGGAAGCTGCCTGTAGCGATCTGCGGCCTATTCGCTCTACTCGCAGTCTTGATCTGGCAAGCTCTTGGACCGATCGGACGAGTGCAGGAATTATTGGCAAGCTCTGATCCGCAGCCTGCGACAAACAAACAAAACGCTCCAGATCCGAATGCACCGCAAGCCAGTGACTCGGAGAACGAGAATACGGTTGGCGAAGAGGATACAAAATCAGACTCAGAGCAGTTCGGTTCACCTAACTCACCTGAGCCAAATCCAGGCACCGATTCGGTCGCCGAATTACCCTCGTCAAGCTCGGGAGAAAACGCTGGTACGAATAACGAAGCTCCAGGCAACGATCGAAACGCGACCAGAAATGACTCCGTTGGTGATCCGAACGTAATTGCATCGGGCAAACGGCAGTCTATGCCAGTACCGCCCGATAATGCTTCTGCGGATGCGAGCGCTGGCAATCCAAACAAGGATTTGCCTTTTACTTGGCGGCCCACAATAAACTCTTCACCGGAACTGCTGCTTGGCTTGGACGCAAACAGCCAACTCTTTCGCATGCCGCCCAATTCTGGCTTGCCCATCGGGCAGCAGGTTGTAATTCCACCCAACGCGACTTCGAATTTGGTCGATAAGTCCGATGTCACTTGGCATTTCGCTGGCCCAACACTTGCAAAGGTATCGCCGGATGGCATGCAATCGAATCTTGGCCGATTCTTGCTTTCCGCCGATCTACCAGGCAAGTCAACAGTGTTGGAAACTCCGCAGCGAAAAATCAAAATTGCGTTGCTCGATCAACAAAGTAAGGTCGCCGTGGAGGTGACATATCGAAGAGCCAAGCAAGGTTCCGTGACTGAACCGGATGTCTTCATGCCGGTGCTATTAATTGTTGCGGCAGAAGGAAATGCAGAGATCGAAGAATTAGGCACGGGTAAATCTTTGTCGCTGGGGATTGCAAAAGGAGTGTCTTGGATTGGCGCAGCCGACGGCAAAGTATTTTCCATGAACAGAATTCCACAGTGGTACCGGATGCGTCCTTCACGACCAATCGATGCTGAAGCCGTGTTAGAAATGTCTGTGGATTTGAATCCTGATCCCCAAAAGAACGAACAGAATGTCACGGCAGCGCTTGCACGGCTGGCGGCAGGCCGACGGCCCGAGGAAGCCGCATTGGCGATCCAAACCCAGATTTTGATTGGCGACTGGTCGGGGTTTGCATCGAAGCAGTTTCTTGGAAATTCACGAATGACGGTGCACTGGGGATCAACAATTCAACTGGCAAGCATAATGTTGGCCTCCGATCCATCTGCAGCTCAGGAATTGCAGAAGTCGCTCAAGAAGCACTTTACATCGTCAGATACCATGTATCAGATGTTGGTCGGATTACCTGAGGATCAGCTTGCGAGCGGCCAGGGGTTCGAGTCTTTGATCAACGAGCTGGAATCTCCGGAGTTGGCCCACCGCTGCACTGCCTACTTCGAACTCAATCGCTTGACCGGGGAACAGCTCGCCTACAAGCCAACAGTGCCTAACCGAGCCAGCGTTCTCAGTTGGCGACGCATGCTCAGTACTAAACGGCTCAACGTTCTTCCAATTCCAAACGTCCTTTGGGAAGCCCAACCATAGATCGTTTTTTACTCGCATCCCCCGTAGCGTCCAGCTAGGTACACCAATCCGCTGAGTCAGCACCACCAATCCGCAGCGTGAGCTAGGCCCGTCATCCAATCTATTTAACTAGGCTGACGCCAGAAATAGCAGGAATACCTCGACGCTAGTCCGTCTGGTGCCTGCCGATTTCTTCAGTACCCAAAACTCTGCGAAGTTCATTGCTCAATTCACGAATTGAGACAACTGCACAGTTTTAGAAAAGGTCGCGGTCGAGCATGCGATAGTTAATGGCTTCCTGCAAATGCACGCTCTGGATTCGCTCCGCGTTTTCGAGGTCGGCAATGGTGCGAGCGACTCGAAGGATCTTGTCATGGGCTCGGGCAGAAAGCCCAAGTTCATTGCAGCTATCACGCAGAAGATTACTGCTGACCGTGTCTAAATCACAGTGGGTTCGCAGTTGTTTGCTATTCATTTGTGCGTTGTAAAGAATCGAACTTTTTGACTCCCCCGCAAAACGATGTTTTTGAATTTCACGTGCTGCCAAAACAGCATCCCTCATTTCCTGGCTACTTGTTCCATTTTGCGTTGAAGAGAGTTCCTGAAAGGGAACTGCAGGTACTTCGATGTGGATATCGATCCTATCCAGTAATGGGCCAGAAATTCGCTGCATGTATCGTTCTACTTGCGGCTGGCTACAGGAGCAACTGCGTCTTGGATCAGTGCGAAATCCGCAAGGACAAGGATTCAAAGCGGCAATTAGCATGAAGTTGGCTGGAAAAGTAGTGCTTCGTAGAGCTCTTGAAATCGTGACCGTGCGATCTTCCAGCGGCTGACGCATGACCTCGAGCGTCCTTCGGTCGAACTCGGGGAGTTCATCCAGGAAAAGAACACCGTGATGCGACAAACTAATTTCACCCGGTGATGGTGGACTGCCTCCGCCGACCAAGCCCGCGTTGCTAATCGTGTGGTGAGGCGAACGAAAAGGGCGAGTAGCCATCAGGGGTTGGCCTGTCTGCAAGCGTCCGAGCGAACTGTAAACGCGAGTCGTCTCAATCGACTCCTCGGCGGTTAGCGTGGGCAAAATGGAAGGCAGACGTTTGGCGAGCATTGTTTTGCCAGAACCAGGAGGCCCAAGCATCAGCAGATTATGAGCACCGGCGGCACTTAACATCAAAGCACGCTTTGCGACTTCCTGTCCTCGGACATCTGCGTAGTCCAATTCATAGCTGCTGTATTGATCAAAAAGTTCGTCCAGGCGCGAAGGCTGCGGATCAAGAGCCACGGTGCCCGCGAAAAAGCCGACGGCCTCGGTTAAAGTGGATATTGGGATCACGTCAATCTCCTCAACTACCGCTGCCTCGCGTGCATTCTCTTGCGGCACCAGAATTCCACGATAGCCCGCTTCCCGCGCCGCGATTGCCATCGACAACGCTCCTTTGACCGGTCGGGTATGGCCCTCCAGTGCCAATTCACCGACGACGGCGTACTCGGCGAACGAATCCGACTGGAATTGACCACTGCCCGCAAGAATCCCTAGCGAAATTGGCAAGTCGAAAGAAGCCGCCTGCTTGGGCAATTCCGCAGGAGCGAGATTGATAACAACTCGGTCATTGGGCCGCATAAATCCACTGTTTACAATCGCGCGCTCCACGCGATGAATACTCTCCTTGACCGCTTGCTCCGGCAAGCCGACTAACATCGTCTTGGGCAGCGGCGACGAGGAAACGTCTACTTCGACTTCAACTAACGGTGCCTCGATTCCCAACAGTGATAGTGTGTTCAATTTGGCCAGCATGCATCCAAACTCTCTTACGAAATCGTGCGATCTAACATACTGAACGTGAATTCTTGCGATTCATTACAAAGAAAAATGCTTTTTCAAGAATAATCCTTGAAACACCCTTTGGTGGTGAATTCGATTGGATTCCAGTGTCACTTTCTGCGCGCGACAAAATATTCGGCTCAAACAATGTTCATCGCTCCACTGGCAAACCAAAACGAGCTCGGCAGGGTAACAAACCCATGCTTCAAGAGCAACTAGCTGCTCGTTGTTCTGACTAACAAATCTCCTGATGGTATTTGCCGATACGTAATGCTAAAATCTCGCGACACATCTCGCCTATGACTATTCTGCGATCCCATCGGATTCAGTAGAGGATTCACTGCCATGCCCGTTCGCCAACGACCAAATATACTCATCAGCAGATGCCTTATCGTTGCTTTCAGCGTCACCTTGCTCGCTTCACCTCTCGTTTCGCAAGAACCAAAGCAAAATCCCGCCAAACAGACGCCTTCAGTTTTCGACGGCTGGGACAAAAATAACGATGGATTCGTGACACGCAGTGAATTTCCAACGCGACTGCCGCAAAGGAACTTCAGTCTCGCCGACGCGAACAAGGATGGTAAGATCTCAAGGAAGGAAGATAGTGATTTCCGGAGTCGATTGAAGCAACAACCCAAAGGTTGGGAGGGAGCGAATTTGCCCAAATTACCCGAGGGAACAGTTACCTTTCGAAACCTGATTTACGAAATTGTCGGGGACCGCGAGTTGCCACTAGATCTCTACATCCCAAAGCACGACAAACCTTTGCCACTGGTCATTTGGATTCACGGTGGCGGGTGGAAGAGTGGATCTAAGAACGGTATTAATCGTTGTCGCAAGTTGCTAGAGCATGGCTATGCCCTGGCATCGGTAGAATATCGCCTGAGCGGCGAGGCGATTTTTCCAGCCGCAGTGGAAGACTGCAAGGCAGCTGTTAGTTTCTTGCGCCTCAACGCAAAGAAGTATCAGCTTGATCCGAAGCGATTCGGGGCTTGGGGAAGCTCCGCCGGTGGACATTTGGTTGCTATGCTTGGCACCACCAGCGATGGAGACGACTTCGATACGCATCCCGTCTGCAAGCAAGCCTCTTCATCCGTGCAAGCCGTTTGTAACTATTTTGGACCTTCCGATTTCTTGCGGATGAATGATATCCCAGGCAAGATTGACCATGACGCGGATGATTCGCCCGAGTCATTGTTCCTGGGAGGTCCGATTCAG
>JBCCEO010000460.1:0-6765 GCA_039030255.1 Planctomycetota bacterium
GCCAGCGTAATATGCTACCGCCTCGTGCAGGAGGAACCCGAACGAATCTACACGCTCGCGGAGCCAAAATTGCAAACAGTTCGATACGTCAAGAATAATCTGCTAACCCGCATTGCCGTCCGGGATTCTGCTGGTGTCCGGCGCTGGGATTTTGTTTATCCTGACAAGCCACGGCCAATCACGGACTACTTCGATTTCGAGCAAATCACTACATCAAAAAAGCGTTTTCTCAATCTGGAGAGTCTATCGGAGGCGATCGAGGTTAAAGACAGAGCAATTTCCAAGTAGTTCTCGCAAACGCCTTCTTCACGAATGCGACGCCCGGGAAACCGAGCAAGACCTTTCTAGTGGATCCTCATATCTTTCATCGAGGCACGGTATTTCCTAGGATTCTGGCGGCTCTCTTCATGGATGAAGCAGCTTTTTTGAGGCGACAAACCAAAAATCTTGGGATTTTATGTAAGGAGACGCGCGATTTCTACGTCTAGATGACCAAAGGTGTCGTGCGTTGCTCGATGTTAGTAGCAGCCGAAGTCACGAGAAGCTGGGCAAGCCCGTCTCGCCTCGGAAAAGACCTCAAAAATCATCTTGGCTAGACGCCACAACAACTCCCATTGGTTGCTTGCAGGATTTGAATGGGGTACGATCCCGGAGGCTAGAAGGGCTCCCGACGTGACTTCGTGAACGAAAGCACTTCACTTGAATTTGTTCTCCGAATGGAGTTCCGTTTCACTTCCTTTTAGCAATCAGGAGTCCGGTATGACGACTACCACAGCGAGAAAAACCATGGCAAAGAAAAAGAATACAAAGAAAAGCAGTGCTCCCAAAGAAGCCGAGGGCATGAAGGAGATTCTCTCCCGCGAACCCGGACTGAAGACAACCCTAGACCAGATTGAAAAACAATTTGGCGAGGGTTCGATCATGCCTTTGGGCGGCGAAGCTATGCTAAAGATCGATGGCGTGCAGACCGGCAGCCTGTCGCTTGACATGGCGCTCGGTGGCATGGGGGTACCTCGCGGCCGAATCGTTGAGATTTTTGGCCCTGAGTCCAGCGGTAAGACGACTCTAGCCCTTCACATCTGTGCCGAGGCGCAAAAGAAGGGCGGTATCGCTTCCATCATCGACGCAGAGCACGCGTTTGATCCTAGCTGGGCAAAGAAGCTGGGCGTAGAATTGGATACTCTGCTCGTCTCTCAGCCAGGCAGCGGTGAAGAAGCAATGCAAATCACCGAACACTTGATCAAGAGTAATGCTGTCGACGTCATCGTTATCGACTCCGTTGCTGCCTTGGTCCCCAAGCAAGAATTGGATGGTGAAATTGGCCAATCTCACGTTGGCCTGCAGGCTCGCTTGATGAGCCAGTCGATGCGTAAGCTGACCGGTGCGATCGCTCGCAGTAAGACGGTCGTCATCTTTATCAACCAGATTCGCGAGAAAGTTGGTGTGATGTTTGGCAGCCCTGAAACCACGCCGGGCGGTCGAGCACTGAAGTTTTACTCATCCTGCCGAATCGATGTTCGTCGAATCGGTAGCCTGAAAGATGGCGAGGATGTAGTCGGTCAACGTGTGCGAACAAAGATCGTGAAGAACAAAGTTGCACCGCCATTTCGAATTGCAGAATTCGACATGATGCACAGTTCTGGAATTAGTTTCGAAGGAGACTTGCTCGATTTAGGCACGCAACACAAGATCATTTCTCGAAGCGGGGCTTGGTTCAAATACAACGAAACTTATTTGGGGCAGGGCAAAGAGAAAGCGCGAGCATTCTTGCTGGAGAACAAAGACGTTACCGCAGAAATCAAAGATCTGGTGATGTCTGCAGGTGGCTACCTGGAGATGCCCGTCGACAACGGTGAATCGCCGAAGGGAGATGAAGCTGAAACGGAAGCCGTAACGGACAGTTAATCGCACAAGTACGCGTCCTAAAGAAATATCTCCACGGAAAAGTCGCCTTCGGGCGACTTTTTTCGCGCATGCAGTAGCATCACATCCCCCAGCGGGAACAAAATGAGGCTTCTTGCTTGTAATCACTTGCCCATCGAGCCAGCAAAGGGCAACAATATTAGCAATGAGTCCCTAACGCGGCCTCTTCGGCGAAATCCCATTATCCTCCTAGTGAGCCACGACCTTGCAGACGCGAACAAATATGAAAGCGTGGCTATTTGCAGCTTGCATTGCAACCGTTAGCACCGGAAGCAGTTGCGATCTGCACGCTCAAGACGCCGGCGCAGTGCTTGAAGCCATCGAGAGTAGTACCATCGCCGCGATCGACAAGGCGGAACCGTCGGTAGTTGCAATTGCAAGGATTCCGAAACAAGCCCGTCCGAACAGCAGGGCGAGATTTAATCCACTCTCACTAGATTCGCCAATGGAGTTCGACTCGCCGATATCCGATCCAGATTTTGTTCCGACGTTTTACGGAAGCGGTGTCATCATCAGCGCAGACGGCTTTGTGCTAACTTGCGCCCACCTGCTAGGTGATCCGGAGGAAAATGACTACTTTATTTGGAGGAGCGGTAAGAGTTTTCGGGCCAAACGTGTCAGCCCAATGCCTGAAACGTCTTCCCCAGATTCTCAAGGCAGGGGCCGCTCAACAGTTGCCCAAGTCCAGGCCTCTGATGCTTTCTCGGATCTGGCTGTTTTGAAAATTGATGCGGCGAATCTCACTCCAATTGAGTTTGGATCCACCAAAGATCTACGCAAAGGAAAATTTGTTATTGCGCTTGGAAATCCAGATGCAATCGCACGCGACGGAACGCCCAGTGCCAGTTGGGGAATTATCGCCAATTTAAATCGCATCGCGCCATCAAGAAAGGAAGCAACCTTCGGAAACAAGGAAACGGTGCACGAGTACGGCACTCTGATTCAAACTGACGCAAAGATGAACTTCGGCTCCAGCGGAGGGGCACTCATCGACATGAAGGGACGATTAATTGGCCTGACAACTTCATTGGCCGCTCAAAAATCAGTCGGGCACGCAGGTGGATATGCTATCGCAGCTGACGAATTGTTCTTGCGTGTCATCGAGGAACTCAAGGCCGGCCGACTGCCTGACTTTGGATTCCTAGGAATTCAACCCGATGATTTGAGGCTTTCCGATCGCGAAAAAGGGCGTCGAGGGGCTCGTGTGCGTGTCGTTCTACCTGGGCTGCCCGCTGACCTCGCCGGCCTGCAAACCGACGACATTATAATTGAGGTTAATGGCGCGCCGATCTACGATCGAGATGATCTATTCCGTGAACTGAGCTTGCCACCTGCTGGCGAGAATCTTCGTTTGCTTGTCCATCGCTACCGCTCGGGGGCAGAAACCCCAGAGATACTCCCGCTCCGAGCAAAACTAGGTAAGAAACCTCTTCGCTCTGCGCGTCCGAGTTATGCAATCCATCAGCGCCCGCGCTGGCGTGGCTTAGAAGTAGACTATTGGACAGCAATCTCAACCGAAATTCAGCGTATCGGAATCAGTGCTCCTCGTTTTCCTCAACTCAAAGTCGCCGTTTCCGATATTGAGCATGGCACTACGGTTTGGAATGCGGGCGTACGCGCCGGCTACGGCATCTTAAAGGTCCAGGGGCAATCCGTCCAATCGCCAGATGAGTTTCGCAAAGCGGTCGAGAATCTGGCGGGCCCAGTAACTCTCGAGATCATCCAGACTGATGGCAGAAAAAAGATCTTGACCATCCCGGTGCCCACCGAGAGCCATTCTGAGAGCTCCTAAGCCAAAATCTTGGCAAATACATACACTCGCCCCTGCCGGTTATTCGCGTGCGATGGATGGTTTTGGGAGATCCGCGTATATTGTTGCGAACATTTTCTAATGTCAACGAATCAGGAACGCTGTAGTTCGACAATTGAGGCGAATCCTATAGCACACGAGAAACGAAATGAAGACTGACGAACTTCGCGAAAAGTATCTTGCTTACTTTGAAAGCCAAGGACACTCTCGGCAACCTAGCGACGTCTTGGTTCCGACATGGGACCCTTCGGTATTGTTCACACCGGCGGGAATGAACCAGTTTAAGGATCATTTTCTAGGTAAGGTGAAGCTGGATTTTACGCGCGCCACGACCTGCCAAAAGTGCTTGCGGACTGGCGACATCGACAACGTGGGGCGAACCGCCTTCCACCACACATTTTTCGAGATGCTCGGCAATTTCAGCTTCGGCGACTACTTCAAGGAAGAAGCCATTCGCTGGGCCTGGGAATTCCTGACCGCAGAGAAATGGCTCGGCATCGAAAAAGAACGGCTGAACGTCACGGTCTACAAAGATGACCAAGAAGCCGCTGGAATCTGGCACGAAAGAATCGGTTTGCCCACTTCTCGCATTGCCTACATGGACGAAGACGAGAATTTCTGGCCAGCCAGCGCCCCAAGCCAAGGTCCTGACGGCGTGTGCGGCCCCTGCAGCGAGATTTACTATCAGCTAGATGATGGCAAAGACGTTGAAATCTGGAACCTCGTCTTCACCCAATTCAATCGGATTGGCGATCCGCCGGATAACCTCCGTCCGCTGCCGAGCAAGAATATTGATACTGGTATGGGGCTAGAACGCTGTGCTAGCGTCCTTCAAAACGTGCCGACCAATTTCCACATCGACATTCTGTTGCCGATCGTTCAAGCAGCTGCCGAAACTTGTGGAGTCCAATACGAATACGATTCCGACAATGGACGCAGGCTTCGACGTATCACCGATCATGTACGCGCCTGTGTGTTCTCAGTTCACGAGCACATTCTTCCAGGCCCGAAAAAAGCGCGTTACATCGTCAAGCGTTTGTTGCGCAGAGCCGTATTGGATGGCCATCAACTTGGGTTGCGAGAGCCGTTCTTGTTTGAATTGGTTCCTGCTGTCGCAGATGCCATGAAGACGCCTTATCCAGAACTCCAAGAGACGATCGAAAGAGTTCAAAACGTGATTCGTACCGAAGAAGAATCGTTCTTCGCCACCATCGACAACGGGCTCGGGCGTATCGATCGAGTTTTCGAAACGATGACCGAAGAAGATGCAGTCATGGTCGACGGAGGAGAAGTCGCTCAGCTCTATCAGACCTACGGCTTCCCTCCGGAACTTTGCGAAACCCTAGCATCGGCTCGCAACTTCACCATCGATTGGGATGGCTTCAAAGAAGCGATGCAACGGCATCAAGCCGACGACGACCCAACTCTTGGGGGGCAACTCTTTAAAACCGGCCCTATTGAGAACGCCAAAAAGGCTTTGGGACGCACGGAGTTCTTGGGATATGAAAACGAAAATTCCCAAGCCACGCTTAAAGTCATCGTCATTGAAGACGACGAGGGTGAGAGGGCTGTGACAGAGCTTTCGGCTGACAAAGCTGGTGAAGCCGAGATTCGTCTGATTCTAGATTGTTCGCCCTTTTACGGCGAAGGAGGCGGACAAGTCGGCGACTCGGGTACAATCCGCGCCGAGGGGCTGGAGTTTGTGGTCACCGACACACAGCGCGATGCGGACTTGTTGATTCACTTCGGCAGGCTGAAACAAGGCAAACTCAGCGAAGGTCTAACCGTAAATGCTGTCGTCGATCCCAGCCGACGAGCCGGCATCATGCGAGCTCACTCGGCCACGCACATCCTGCACTTCGCGCTTCAGAGTATTCTTGGAAAGCACGCCCAGCAGCAGGGCAGCAAGGTGGACGAAGACTGGTTGCGATTCGACTTTACGAACCAGCAATCGCTGTCGGACCAAGAAATTGAGCAGATCGAAACGATTGTGGATGAGAAAGTGGATCTTGCTGCACCGATCTCATGGAACACAGTTCCACTGGCCGACGCAAGACAGGCTGGAGCTATGATGCTCTTTGGAGAGAAATATCCCGATCCAGTGCGGATGGTCAGCATGGGCGAGTTCTCCAAGGAACTTTGTGGTGGCACGCACCTAACCAATACGAGCCAAGTACAGCAATTTGAGGTCGTTGTTGAAGAAGGCGTATCCGCAGGCACGCGTCGTGTGGTCGCCTTCACCGGCGAGAAAGCCCGCGAACATCGTGAGAAAGTTGGCGAGACGCTTGCCAGCGCCTCGGAAGCTCTGCATTGCGCCCCTGGCGAATTAGCAAGCAGCGTGGAACAACTGACAGTATCAGTTCGTGGCCTCAAAAAGCAGCTGTCCGGTGCAGGCAAAGGCAACGCACCCCAGCCTGGCAAAATCGAATGCGTTGCAACGGAGAGTTACAGCCAGCAAAGAGCCCTATTGAAGGAAGCTGCTCGGACCTTGAATGTTAGCACTGCAGACGTCACTGCGCGCATCAAGGCCTTGCTAGAAGAGAAAACAAAACTGGAAACGGAGGTTTCGCAGTCCGCGAGCAGCAACGACATTTCCGTAGATGACTTGCTTAGCTCGAGCACCAAGATTGGTGAAGCTTCGGTGATCATTTGTGAAACGCCTGGCGCGAACCCGAACATGATGCGACAGTGGATTGATCAAGCGCGACAGAAATCGGATACACCCACCGCCATCTTATTTGCCTGTGTGATGGGAGGTGAAAAAGTATTGCTGGTTGCCGGTGTCAGTCGTGACTTGGTGGAGCGTAGTGTAAGCGCGGGCAAATGGATCGCTGAAGTTGCACCAGTTGTCGGAGGCGGAGGAGGAGGCAAACCAGACCTGGCGCAAGCCGGTGGCAAGGACCCGACTAAGTTGCAAGATGCACTAGCAAAAGCGCTTGAAACGATTACGGCAATGCTCCAATAGATGCTTCCGGGCAATGGCTTCAACCGTAAAGACTTGGAGCGACGGGATTGAATTCCCATCCGTAGAC
>JBCCEO010000461.1:0-6750 GCA_039030255.1 Planctomycetota bacterium
GGCGCGGGGCTACGCGACTTTCTTTGCCGGCAAATGGCATTTGGGCCCGAGCGAGGACTACTTTCCGCAGAACCGAGGATTCGACGTCAATATAGGCGGACATAAAATTGGTGGCCCTTACACGGGCAAGCGATATTTTGCCCCCTTCGAGAATCCGCAGATGGAAAAGGAGAGTCCAGAAGGCGAACACCTTCCAGCGCGATTAGCTCGCGATACTGCCACATTTATCCAAGAAAACAAAGACCGGCCCTTCTTGGCATACCTATCTTTCTACTCCGTGCATACGCCCTTGATGGGCAGGCCCGACTTAGTCAAAAAATACAAAAGCAAGGCGGAAAAGATCAGTGGCGAGGAGTTCGCCGGCGAAGAGCAGATTTTCCCGAATGGCAAAGAACGCAAAGTGAGAATTCTGCAAAAGCATGCGGTCTATGGTGCCATGGTCGAAGCAATGGATGCAGCCGTCGGAACGGTACTCGACGCGATCGAAAAAGCAGGCGTGAAAGGCAACACGATCGTGGTCTTCACATCAGATAACGGCGGTCTCTCAACGAGTGAAGGCTCACCGACCAGCAATCTTCCTTTGCGCGGTGGCAAAGGCTGGGTCTACGAAGGCGGAATTCGCGAGCCATGGATCATTCGGTATCCTGGAGTCACCAAGCCGAATTCAGTATCCAATGAAATGATGTGCTCAATCGACCTCTTTCCAACCGTAGCCAACGCGGCGGGTGCACAACTGAAACATGAGGTAGACGGGATCGATCTATTGCCTGCACTTGAAGGTGGAAAGCTGGAGCGAGACAGCCTTTACTGGCACTATCCCCACTACAGCAATCAAGGTGGAATTCCTGGCGGCGCTATTCGCACTGGGGCCTTCAAATTATTCGAGCGATTCGAAGACGGCAGCGTTCAACTCTACGATTTAGCAAACGATGTCGGCGAGCAAAAAGACTTGGCGTCTGAGATGCCTGACCGTGTGAAAGTCATGCGGTCCAAGTTGCATGCTTGGTATCAGGAGGTCGATGCCAAGTTCTTACAGCCACGTGACGGCAAGTCTCCTTGGCGGCCAAGTTTTCTCGAATAGCTGGAGTAGGCCCCAAGCCCTCTTAGTCTCGCTCCGTATCCAAGTTCAAAGCGCATTTTCAGCGGGGGCAAACGCAGTGTGAAGCGGTTCCCACAAGCCGACCGGCCATGCATTTGAAAAGCTTGGCCTATGAACATGCGTAGCACCGAAGTTCGTGCTTCCTACCGCTTCGAAAATCGGGTTGTATTCTCGCGTGCAGCTCCACATCCAGCTTCTTAAGTTTCTACCAGCCAATTATACTGATCGCTCGCCTACCCAATCCCCGTCTACCTCTCGTCACCGGCCGAACGCATGAAGCTTTTCTTTGCGCTGATTCTCCTTTTAACTATACCTCCTCAATTCCTAACAGCTGATTCCGATAAGCCAATTCGAGCCCTTCTCATCACCGGCGGCTGCTGCCATGATTACGCCAAGCAACAGTTGGCTTTGCAGAAAGGCATCCAAGCTCGGGCCAATGTTCAGGTCGACGTGTATTGGACGGACAACTCCACCACGGCTCCTGTTTTTCCTCTTTATAGGCAGCTGAATTGGGCCGACGACTATGACGTAATTATCCACGATGAATGCGCTGCGAGCATCGAGGACCAAGCCCTAGTGAATCGGATTCTTCAAGTCCACCAGAGAGTGCCAGCCGTTCACTTACACTGTGCAATGCATAGTTTTCGGACTGGTGAGGATGCTTGGTTTCGACATCTAGGTTTGCAGTCCAATAGCCATGGACCACAGGAACCGATTAGCATCTATTTCGAAAAGAATAATCACACGATCACACGAGGACTCGAAAACTGGACGACGATTCGCGAAGAGCTTTACAACAACGTCAAGCTCTATGGTGCTCAACCTCTAGCGATAGGAAAACAAGTTTTACCCGGAAATCCTGTTCGTACCGAAGAGGCAATCGTCGCTTGGACCAATGAATCGGCTGGAGCAAGAAGTTTTAGTACTTCACTTGGGCACAATACAGAGACCGTTCAGGATCCAAGGTATTTGGATTTGGTGACACGAGGGTTGTTGTGGTCCTGCGAAAAACTCAACAAGGAGTATCTTGTTCCATTCCAAGGTGATACCAAGACAACCTTTATAAATAAGAGTCTTTTCGCTTCGACGGATAGTGCCAAAGTCGGAAAGGCACCGAAGAAAGCTATGCTGGTCAAACTAAGGGCTTCCAGCACGCAATCAGGTCACCCGACAGAGCACGCAATCGATGGAGATCCCGATACTCGTTGGTGCGCCAATAGCAGCGATTATCCTCAGTGGCTGACTCTTGACTTGAAAGAAGCGTCTAACATTAGCAACATTGAGATTGATTGGGAGTTTGGCGACCGAGACTACCAGTTAACGATTGAGGCAACGGCGGACTCGAAGCACTGGCAAACCCTATTCGAAGGTCCCTCGCGCGGTGGTTTTAGCAAATCGATCGACAGCAAAGGCAAATGGAAAACTCTTAAATTCACCGCCACCCGAGGAGCCTCCGGTTCCTGGTGCAGCATTCGTGAAATCCGGTTGGGTGGCGATAGTTTGGAGCAGTTGTGGCCAGCAGATCCGACGCATAAGGATTTTCGTAGCTTTCAAAGTTTTGCCAAAGCAGGCAACACGACTCCGAGAATCCAGATTTTAACGCCGGAGGAAGAAGCTGAAATACTGAAAGGAGTCCGTGTCCCAAACGGGTTCGAAGCAACGGTGTATGCAGCACCACCTGCAGTTAACTATCCCGTCTTTGTTGCTGCCACTGTAGACGGAACGTTATTTGTAAGCTCCGATGGCAATGGTTCGCTCGGTCGCGATCCTGCTCGTGGGCGCGTGATCCGCCTGCGCGATATGGACGGTGACGGGCGAGCTGACGAGACAAAAGTGTTTTGTGAAGTCGATGCACCTCGTGGATTACTCTGGGATCGTGATAGGCTATTCGTCATGCATCCTCCGCACTTGAGCGTCTTCTTTGATCATGACGGAGATGGAGTCGCCGACGAACAAAAGACTCTCGTGAAGAATCTCGCCTTTGGTTACTACAAGCGGCCTGCGGATCACACGACAAACGGACTATCCATCGGCGTCGATGGCTGGTTGTATTTGGCGGGTGGCGATTTTGGCTTTATGAACGCAGAAGGAACGGACGGACGCCGCATCACGCATCGAGGCGGTGGAGTCTTGCGCGTTCGACCCGATGGCACAGGACTTGAAATCTACTCAACGGGAACACGAAACATCTTGGAAGTCGCCATCAGTCCTGAAATGGAAATGTTCGCTCGGGACAATACTAATGACGGAGGAGGTTGGGATGTTCGGCTACATCACTTCACCGGCAACGAGGACCATGGCTATCCGCGGCTTTACAAAAATTTCAATAACGAATGTGTGCAACCATTGGCGGACTATGGTGGCGGTTCAGGTTGTGGCGCTGCCTATTTGTCGGAACCAGGCTTTGGAAAATGGAATAATGCACCGCTAACTGCAGATTGGGGAACCGGTGCACTCTATCATCATCAAGTTCAGCGGAAGGGTTCCACTTTTATTGAGACGCAAAGCCCAACGCCGTTCATCAAGTTGCCGCGACCGACGGATGCGGACGTGGATGGCAACAGTCGCGTTTACTGTGCAAGTTGGCTTGGGGCGACCTTCAATTGGAATGGTCCTAACGTTGGGTATGTCCTTTGTGTTCGGCCAAAGGATTTTGTACCCGAGCCGATGCCGCAATTCTTGGAACTTCCGGCTGAACAGCTTGTTGAGCAATTTGCTTCACCGAGCCATCGCCGAAGGTTGGCTGCTCAGAGAGAACTCTTCTACCGCGATGACGCCCGTTACAAATTTCTATACTCTGAGACGATCGCCAAGCGTCCCAAGCCTCGGAACCTGTTAGATCATTTGCAAAACGTAGCTACAGACCAAGAATGTGTTGCAGAACTTGGCCATCCAGACAAGCTGGTAGTTCACACGGCAATTCGCGTACTCGGCAAGCGAAACGCATACGAGGCTTGTTTCAGTGCTTTGGATCGGGACTTCGAACCGAAAGCACCGGTTTTTCGCGCTTTGGCGATGATGCACAGCACAGAAGTGGTTGACGGACTAAAAGAACAACTATCGCGAGCAGAAGGCGATACGCGCCGGCAGGTTCTGTCGGCGCTTTGCCGTTTGCATTTCCATGAGGGTGAGTGGAAGGGCAATTCCTGGGGCACCCGTCCTGACACTCGTGGCCCCTACTATCAGCCAGAAGACTGGAACGGCACAGAGCAAGTTGCAGGCATCCTCAACCAAGCTTTGGCAAATGCTCCCGCCGAAGAAGCTGCTTTTCTTGCTGAAGCGATGCGAGCCAACCGAATCGAATCGAATGATGCGATGGCAAAACTCACTAATCTTGCCATTGAGAATGACGCGTGGAGCGCTGAGGCTCTGAAGCAGTTGGCGTTGGCCAAGAATCTTCCTGCTGCTGCTCCAAAACTACTGCAACAACTCAAGGACCGCCCCAATCTTTCGATAGCTACGCAACTAGATGCACTTTCGCTAGCTCTGAGAATCCGTGACTCGGCAGTTCTTCCTGCGTTGCTTGACATTCTCGATCGCCTGCGTGAGGACGAAGACTCCAGGCGATCGGGCGAAGAAGTGAACGCGGTTATGGCTAAATCAAGTAGTCTCGATTACCTGGGCCAAGAGCTCGCAACAAGAGTGTTGAATGAAGCGGGCGATTCAAAGGGCTTGTCGAAGTCGGCTTGGTGCGTCATTCTTTCGACTGCCTCTCGTAGGCGTGCGAGCCCTGAGGCAAGGCAGGCGGCCCAAGAAGCAATTCGCATCGCGTGGCGCAATCCGAAGACCGAAGCCATCATCATTGAAATGGCATCTTGGCTCAACAATCATCTGCTCGACCAGGAAATATGGGATCGTCAGAATAGCCCGAACAGCCAAACGGCGGCAGCGGCTCGTCGTGCAATCTCGAGGCTGGCCATCAAAGCGCCTAAACCGGATAACAGCCCGCTGTTGAAGTCAATGGAGCTCTCCAAAGCTTTGTCCGAGATTCAAAAGACCAAAGGAGATTCAGCATTGGGACGGAGGATATTTGAGAAAGCAAATTGTGCTGCGTGCCATACGACGACTCAGGCCGTTGCTCAGAAAGGTCCGTATCTTGGGAACATCGCCAAGACTTATAAACGCGATGATCTATCGATTGCAATTCTAGATCCGAACCGAACCATTGCCCAAGGCTTTGCGACAAACTCAATTCTAACGGTGGACGGAAATGTCATCACAGGTTTCGTAACGGACGAACAAAACGAAACAGTCGTCTTGCGTGATCAGCAAGGAAAAGAGCACGTCATTCCTAAAGACGATGTCGACCTGCGAAAAACGTTGAAGACTTCGGTGATGCCAGCCGGAATCATGGACGAATTCACGACCTATCAAGTCGCTTCACTCATCGATTATTTGACCTCACTGTCAGCGGGCAAATAGACTTGGTTAAGTCAGCTTGTAAATGTGAACCAAAAAGAGAGTGCGACCATTCCAAGCGAGAGTAGTGGAACAAGCAGCCAGAGGGCGTTTTTCTGCGATTCTTTGTCTTGCGGTATTTGGAACCAACTTACGAGGGCAAGCAATGAGATGACGCCAGCGATAGGTCCAATAATGACGCAAGCTAGAAACTGAATGACTACTGGCAAGCCCATAAAGAGTTGCACAATTGGGGCATATCCCGGAATCTTGAGTGGCAGATAGGATTCAATCCACCCGACAAATCCCAAGGTCGTGATCGCCAAGACAAAGCCAATTACACTTCGCCTGATGGTCAGCCGCTGCATTCGGTTGTTCACCTCTGGCAGAGGTGAAGGTGAAACGACCGGCGGATCGTAGGGAGTGTGATCGAGTTGCTGTTGTTCATTGTTCATCAATTCACCCAGGTCTTTCTAACTTTCGCCCGCTCGGAACTGACTTCTTGGGTCGATTAAGCAATTCCTGCCGAGAAACCGCTTTGTCGCTCAACCTGATAGATGTCAACTTTAACTCGACGATACGCTAGGACGCATCATGAAACGTCGATTTGTACGATAAAGGTAGCCCGATGGCGGGAAAGCGGTCTTTCTGCCCAGGCCCGAGAGCTAGATTGCCTTTCATTGAGAATCGGGGCATTGACTGCTGTTGCCTTAAACACGATTGCTTATGGGCAAAGTCCATTCTGAGGATGCCTCATTGCATCGGCACCAGGCCAGCCTGGCAGACAGTAGCCATTAATGCAGCCATCAAAATGTCAAAAATTCCCATGGGATCGTAAGAGAATTGTAAAAAAGGCGTTCTCTTCGACCATTCCTAGAAAACCTGCGAACAGGATAGCTTACAGTTCGTAAGAGTCTTGAAATGCGGAATCGCAAATTGAATTTGCAATGGATGCGGGCGTTTCCAGGCGGGAAATCATCGCTTTAAGCCGGCTTCGCAGACAAACACGAATTAGACTCCACCCAACCTCAATTCCTTCGCGTTGACTCACCCATCGAGAAGAAACGATGAACATCAATTTACGTTATGTTGGCAGAAATTTTCTCCTGTCCGTACTGGCGCTGTTTGCTAGCGCTGCGATGGTCGGTTGGCTTCGCCATGGCGGCACTTTGGGGACAAGTCGCTGTACCGATTTGAAAGGTGGAACATCTTGGGAATGCGCCCTCGGCGAGGGCGCGCTACCTCGCTTCGCA
>JBCCEO010000462.1:0-6731 GCA_039030255.1 Planctomycetota bacterium
GCTCTTCCGATCTTTTGCCGAAGGGCCGAGCGCGCCGTAGTAGGACTTTCTCATGAAGAATCGAATTGTGGAGAAATGATCATCTTTCTCAATCGATTGAGCGACTTGTTCTTTCTGATGGCGCGAATGGCAAATGTCCAGGCTGGGGTGTCCGACAAACTCTGGCAGAAACCTTAACCAGACGCCTTTGTTAACGAACCTTTGACTTGCAATTGATACAGAAGTCTCGAGCTTTCATTGCATGAGGCCTCTAAGGCCAGGGCTCGGCTAACTCTGTTGCGAATTTTGTACCGATTCCGCGAAAAGCGGATCTAGGCTAAAATAAGCACTCAGCAATCTGCTGGATGATTGATTGTAGCTAGGGCTCAATTAAGCCCCCTGAGCTGCGTATCCCCCAACGCGTGCACAGCGTTTTTTCAGATAACTTGGCGAAGCTCGAACGAATCGCTACTATTCTGGTGCGTCATGCAGGCTCCGCATACTACTCTACCTTGGAGATTTGAGGATGAAGAAAATCGAAGCGATCGTACGTCACTTCAAACTGGAAGACGTAAAGAATGCTTTGACTGAGAAGGGCATCCATGGCATGACCGTCAATGAGGTGCGCGGCTATGGGCGGCAAAAAGGTCATACCGAGATCTATCGCGGTACTGAATACGCAGTGGACTTCGTACCCAAAGTCAAGATCGAAGTCGTTGCGACGGATGCCAACTTGCAAACGGTGATTGATACGATTTTGGAAACAGCCCAAACCGGGCAAATCGGGGATGGAAAGATCTTCATTACCGACCTAAGTAATGCGATTCGAATTCGAACTGGTGAGAGCGGCGAAGAAGCTCTTTGATATTCTTCTCAATTCGACCTGAATTAAGGTTGCGTTTGCAGGAATCGGAAGCGGGAACGATCTATGGCCGCAATGAAGTTGCCAGCGGCGGTCATGCAGTCTCGTGAAAGACTTTTGCAAGGAAGGCCGAAGCTCAAAGCGCAGCATGATTCCGGTTCGCCCGGATTGCAAGTCTGCGTACTCCAGGCCGATCTGGTGGACTCTGTAGTTCTCGATCTTGCGTCTGCTGCGTTTGAAAGCCTGGGTGTTACAGACACCCAGGAGGCCGCGGGCTCATTTCAATACGCGTTGGTAGCGCACGGTGGTTACGGCAGACGTGACCTCGCGCCCTTTTCCGATGTTGACTTGATGTTGCTACATTCGCCAGCGAGTGCGGATCGTGCTGCCTCCTTTGCCCGCCTATTGACCCAATGGATCGTCGATGCCGGATGTCAATTGGGATTCTCCTTGCGGACGCCAAAGCAGGCCTGCAAGCTATCCTGGGAAGATGCTGCCACTTTTAGCTCTTTGGTAGAGAGCCGCTTGCTTTCGGGTAGCATCCAGTTGTTTGGTCAAATGATGCGATCCCTTAGGCAAGGTGCCAAACGTCGTACCAAACGCTTAATCCAAGCGGTCGAAGCAGCACGGCGAGAAGAACGTCGGAAATACGGTGAGACCGTTTTTCTACTCGAACCAAACGTCAAGCGATCGCGCGGAAGCCTCCGTGACATTCAACTCGTTAGGTGGATCGGATTTGCAAGATACGGTGAATGTGATCTGGAGAAGCTAGCCCAACTCGGGCACCTAGATCAGGAGGACTATAAGGTACTCCGCAACGGATACAAATACCTGTTGCGGCTTAGGAATCAAATGCACTTTGATGCATCAAAATCGCAGGATCAATTGGATCGAGCACTACAGATGCGTTTGGCAGACTGGAGCGGCTATCAGGGTGAGGAGGGAATGTTGCCAGTCGAGCAATTCATGCGCGAGTACTTCGAGCACACGAGCGAAATACGATACAGCAGTGCTCATTTTGTGAATGATGCCAAATGGCAATCGCCAGTATCTAAAGCCATCGAGTCCTCCTTTGCGTTGCCCATACAAAGGGATTTTCGAGTTGGATTTCGGCATGTTTGGGCTACACGTGCTGGCAAGGAGCGTGTGAAACGCGATCCGGCTGCCGTGTTGGAATTGATGGCAATCTCCAGTCGCTTTGGGAGATCCATCGAGCACGAAACCTGGCGCGAAATTCGTGCGGCCATGCGTCAACGAAATATGACTGAAATTGACGGTGAGACGATTGATCGTTTCATGGAGTTAATGGCACGCTCGAATAACTTGGCTGGTCGCCTGCGCAGGCTGCATGAACTACGCGTGCTCGAACAGATAATCCCAGCAATGGCTCATGCGCGGTGCTTGCTGCAATTCAATCAGTATCACAAGTACACGGTCGACGCGCATTCAATTCGCGCGGTCGAATGCGTGACTGAGTTGGCAAATGACAAGTCAACACTGGGTTCAATCTATCGGAGTCTAAAGAATAAAACGATTCTGCATTTGGCCTTGCTGTTGCATGACCTGGGGAAAGGTTTCCCGGAAGATCACAGCGAAGTTGGTAGGCGAATCGCAGAGGAAACGGCCGACCGCTTAAGACTCAATGCGCAAGATAAGGAAACTCTTTCCTTTCTCGTGCATCAGCATCTGTTGCTGACGCATACGGCATTTCGCTTCGATTTGAATGATCGGCAAGCTGCAGTGAACTTTGCTGCGCAGGTCGGCTCCAGTGAACGATTGAGTTTGCTGCTCTTGCTTTCCTATGCAGATCTTGCATCGGTTGGACCAGGAGTGGTCAACCAGTGGAAAGTGGATCTGCTACTTCAGCTCTACTATCAAACGGATTCGCATTTCCGCGATGATGGATCAGAGCGAGTGTTGCACAAGGAAGTCGAAGAGCGACGACGTCTACTACGGAATGCAATGCCGAAAGATGAAGGTGAACAGTCCTGGGAAGAACATGTACAGGCACTCCCAGTGAACCATCTCTTGAGAACGAGTACGGATCAAGTTGCAAATCAGCTAGTTCAACTTCGTGACTTACGAAAAGACAACTGCCTAGTCTGGGGCCAGTTTCTTCGAGAACAAAAAGCGGTCGAATACATCGTAGTGACCCAGATGGCAGGTGAACCGATCGGAACCTTTTATCGTATTACTGGTGCACTTGCAAGCAAAGATAATGCTATTATCGCAGCAGACGTGCACACATTGCCAGGTGATATAGGATGGGACCGATTCTTAGTCGAAGATCTCGAATTTGAGGATGAACCACCTGAATCGAGAATAGATTTCGTCGCCGATGCGGTAGCGAAGGCCATTCACCACGAAGGGAAGTATGAGCCCGTATTCCCTAAGAAATGGGGGACACAATCGAAACAGACACAAGTGGGGCTTCAGAATCAGCCAACCCAGGTTCGATTTGATAATGCAACATCTGAGAATTTCACCATCATTACACTGTTCGCATACGATCGAAGAGGTCTCTTGTTTTCGGTGGCAAAAGTGCTGTTCGAAATGCAACTTGTGCTTCAAGCTGCAAAAATTAGCACGCATCTCGATCAAGTCGTAGACGTCTTTTACATTTCTGACCCCGAAGGCAATAAGGTAAATGAGAGCACTCGTTTGTACATGATTCGGCAAAGGTTGTTGCAAGCTGCATCAGCTACGACTTAGCGAAGTCTTCTTCACCCCAAACAGCGTCAGCCTCCGCTTTTAAGCTAGGAAGTTATAGCCAACTACGCAGCCAAGACTAGAAAACCGCGCGACAACCGCTACAGATTATCTGAAACGCACGGTGAACCGGAAAGTCAGCCCTTTCCCAACGGGCGTGACCTGCAGCCCGCTTTTTCTTGCGAACAAAAAAAAGTCTGCTTTCATTTGCCAGTTGCTTTTTATGTGTCAGTCTTCGATAGAGCACCAACGATGCCCACTGCGACACCGGCCTCGCAGCTAACTAGGACCCATAATTAGGGTCAATCAGGGATGTAGTTCGTGGTGCCCTTTCGATGTCTATACAAGCCACGGAAACGGCCTTAGCTCAAGGGGTACCCCAAATGAAAAGACTAATACTTTGCGCGACCGTCGTTCTCGGCCTCGGTCAATTTGTGTGTGCGCAGTCATCGCTTCCACTTCCACTGCAATTTGAGGAAGCTGAACTTCCCACTGTAACCCGCGAAAATCCCTTCGACGATTTACAAAGAACGATTTCTGAGCCGCCTCCCCCACCTCAGCAGATTATCCACGGCAATCCGCCGTTTATGTTGAACCAACCCACTGGAATCACCGACCCAGCTTCAATTCCAGCCGGACAACATCATCATCGCAGTTCACCAATCATCGACACCATGGTGAGTGCTAGCGGTGCGAACATGCCCAATTCGTCCAATGCTCCGATCGATTGGAGACAGGGACAATGCTGCACGCCGCTGTATGTGGCACAAATTCTAATGCAACAGGAATGTGTTGATGGTATTTGGAATGGTTATTCTGAAATGCGAGCAGCCGAGTGTGCGAAACAGTGGCGTCTTCTCACTTGTCAGAAGTGTTGCAAATGTGGGGGCTGTTTCGGGGTGAACTGCCAGCCATGCAATCGCTATTCAAATTCCTGCGATACCTGTACTGGATGTGCAAGTAGGTCTGCTGCTGTGCCAGCACAACCAAACCATGTCACCACGGCAACGGCCGAAAAGCAGGCCGGACTTTCAGCGAGAATTTCAAGCTCAAGAGAGGCGATCTCAGGTCAGTTTGCCAAGGTCGCAAACGCCGTGTCTGAAAAGATCAAACCAAACAAATGATAGCATTGTATCGTTTGTTTGGTTAATTCTCCCATTTTTGTGTAGTCCGGGGATCTTTTCGGACGATTCAATTTGTACCACGGATTGGGAGGGTGGAACAGCCTCGGCTGTTCCAGCGACTTGTATGGTCATGGTGTGACGATGGAGCGGCATACCATGACCATTTTTTATGCGCGAATGTTTCAGCCGTGGGCCTAGCAAACGCGGCAAATGAAACACTTCAGGTAATCTGATTCAGGGCAATTCACGTCGATCGTGTGATCAAAGTCGGCTCCCCTGCCCTCCAAAAGCTGGATTCTGCGACGTGAGCGTTTTGCGACCGAAGAAAGAACTCCCCAAAAATCTTCGCGGAGTACCCGTCCCGAGCAGCTGCAGCTGACAAGCATTCCACCTGGACGGAGCAAGTTAACGGCCGACAGGTTGAGCCGGTAGTAGGCTCTTAATGCCGAGTTCAGTTGAGAACGATGGCTGGCCATGCGAGGTGGATCAAGCACGATGTTGTCAAACTTTTGTCCTTGTTGGCAAAGTTGCTGCAAATGATCGAAGCAGTCTGCTTTTAGAAACGTAATGTTCGCTAGCTTGTTTTGTTCGGCGTTCAACTTGGCAACACGAAGCGCTTTTTCGCTCGAATCCAGCGCCGTCACGTCCGACACCGAGCCTTGCTTGCAGGCCGCCAAAGAGAATCCGCCGTGGTAGCAGCATACATCTAGCAAGCTACCAGGTACGAAGCTAGCTGCTGCACGCTCGCGATTGGACCGCTGATCCAGATAGTAGCCCGTCTTTTGGGAATCTGATAGATCGACCGTCAGAGCGACGCCTTTATCCTGAAAATTCACAATGGCCCGTTCGGGTGTTTCACCTGTCCATTCTTGAAATGACTCGACGCCTTCGAGTTTTGCCGCGGAAGCATCCAGTGAAAAGTGAATGTTGTCGGGAGCCAATCGTTCTTGAAGCCAACTTAAGATTGCATCCTTCCAACGCAGCATGGCAAGGCTGGTGAATTGCACAACGAGGAAAGAACTGAAACGATCGACGACCAGTCCGCTAAGACCATCACCCTCGCTGTTGACCAAACGCAACGCTTCTAGCTCGCCCTGTCTACAAGTCCAGTGTTCGCGGAGATTGACCGCCTGTTCCAGCTGCCGGTAAACCCAATTCTCGCACAACTCTTCATCGGGGCTCCATTGCAACAGGCGCAGCCTCACACGACTGTTTGGATTGTAGATTCCCCGTCCAATCCAGCTACCGTTGGGTTGCACAAGTTCGACAATCTCGCCCGCTTCCAAATCGACGGTAGGTTTGACGATTGAGTTTGCGAGCACCCAGGGGTGTCGACCGTCAAAGTGGCGGGCTTTTTTGCTGTCGAGCACGAGCTGAGGAACGTTTTGCATTATTCGATTTGTTCTTAATTCTGGGCGGTGGCGACAACATGACATTGGCCACCGGTGGTTTTGGCACCTACCACCACACTGCGATTCGTTGAGCGCGTTCATCCGAACGCATTCGTGAGGGGAGACAGTTGTCTAGGGTAATCTGCATTCAGAGCATTGCTATCGATTCGGCTATGATCGTGGCGTAGATCCTGGCACTGCTTAGGAACATAGTCATTTTCGCGATAAGCAAAAGCCAAGTTCAATGAATGCACGAAAAAACGCGGCTCCGTGAGCCGCGTTTCTATGCGATTGGCGTAGGTATTGTGGCAGGCCTAGCTGAACAACTGCTGAATGACTTTGCCGTCTCGAACTAACGTAATTGGGCGGCCCGTTTCGGTATGGTATTCCCTGGTCGGGTCAATTCCCAAGCTATGGTAGAAGGAAGCGGCCACATCATCGGGCTTGATAGCTTCGTGCTTGGGACCGGCGGCTGTTTCGTCAGATTCGCCGATTACTTGCCCCCCTTTCATCCCGCCGCCGGCCATCAGCATGAACATGCAGCGAGGGTAGTGGTCACGTCCGCCTTCGGCTGAACGCGTGTTTATTTTAGGGGTTCTTCCGAACTCACCGGTGCACATGACAGATGTGGTGTCGAGCAACCCCTTTTGCGCTAAACCGTTGTAC
>JBCCEO010000463.1:0-6723 GCA_039030255.1 Planctomycetota bacterium
CGAATACAAGGGCGATAAACTATCTTGGAGTGTCCCTTCCGAAATGCACTACGCCTCGCATGGATCGGATCTTCCGCAAGTTTCCGGAACTCTACCCGAGGACGAATCGGGCGTTCCTCGTACCGAGATGCGCGCGGTGGAAGACGAAGCCTACTTTGATGGACGCATTGCGAAAAAAGCCATCGATGGACTTTCAGAACTGGCGAAGAAAGACCAGCCTTTCTTCCTGGCGGTTGGATTCTGGAAGCCGCACGCGCCGTTCAACGCTCCGAAAAAGTATTGGGATCTCTATGAGCGTTCGGGGCTTGAGCCTCCCGCCAATTCCTTCCCGCCCAAGGATGTACCGCCCATCGCCATGCATGATTCGCGGGAGATTCTTCGAGGATTTCGAGACCGACCGATGAGCAAACCGACGGCTGATGAAGTTATCACCCTGCGGCACGGCTACTATGCGGCGACCAGTTTTGTAGACGCACAAATCGGAAAGGTCATCGATCATCTCGACGCGCTGAAATTAGCCGACAACACCATCATTGTCCTTTGGTCCGACCATGGATTTCACCTGGGCGAACACGCGCTGTGGGCTAAGACTTCCAATTTTGAGCTCGATGCTCGCGTTCCACTGATCATCGTCAGCCCCAAGCATGAACCTGCTAAAACGCAGGCTTTGGTGGAACTGTTGGATATCTACCCGACACTTGTCGATCTCTGCGGCCTACCGACTCCTGAACATCTCGAAGGCAAGAGCCTCCGCCCGCTTTTGAAAGATCCTCAAAGTTCAGTCAAACAAGCAGCGCGAACCTGGCATCCTCGGCCAGCCTATCCAGCCGCTGGTAAGGAGCCGAATGTGATGGGCCATTCCATTCGTACCAAGGATTTCAGGTACACCGAGTGGCGAAAGTTTAATAGCGATGAAATCGTGGCCCAAGAACTCTACGATCACCGAGCAGATTCATTGGAAAACCGCAATGTTGCCGGCGAAAGTCGCTACAGGGCCACATTGCAGGAACTTGTGCAGTTGTTGAGTCGTTAACAATTTGCGTCAAGCTTCTTCCCCCTTTTCTTGTTCGTCGCCTCTGAGCAAAAAACTCTTTCGTTAATTTTTTAACGATTTCGCTTGCATCCTTGCTCACAAAGCGTTAAAAAAATAACGCGTTAACTTTTTAACGTTAAAAATTGCTTTCCAGTTTTGATGAAGACCCAATAAATCACGATGTCAGACACTTCCAAACTCAGTCGCCGGGAACGGCAGATCATGGATGCGATTTATAGCCTGGGCGAAGCGACGGTGAACCAAGTCGTTGGTTCCATGCCGGACGCGCCGACGGCGATGGCCGTGCGTCGGATGATGCATATCCTGGAAGACAAAGGATTTCTGAAACGCCGAAAAAATGGCCGAGAGGTCATTTACGCTCCGCGACAATCGCGCGGCAAGGCGGGGCGCAGTGCCCTACAAAACGTCATTGAGACTTTTTTTGGCGGCTCCTTGGAAGAAGCTTTGGCCGCTCATTTGCATTCGAAAAGAGATGGCATCTCCCAGGAAGAGCACGAGCGTCTAATTCATTTGATTGAACAAGCGAAGAAAGAAGGGCGATAGAATGCTAGAAACAGTACTAAACTTGATTCCATCGACGTTATTCGTGAGCGCCATGGCGAGCTTTCTGCTTGTAGGCGTTGCAGCTACGATGCTTGTTGCTTTACGTTCCGCCTCTGCTGCAACGCGGCATGCGATCATTCTCTACGCGATGGTTGGAATGCTCGCCGCTCCGCTCTGCGGACTCTTGCTACCCAAATGGGAGATTCTTCCAAGTTGGGGAGTTGCGTCGATTGAGGATGCCACAACCTCAGCTAGTTCCGTATTGCCAACGTCAACTTCGGCAATTCGACCGACGTCATCATTGCAGCCGAATTCATCAACACAGCAGCCAGGCGAATTACCGGAAAATCCTGAGTCCAATGATTCGCCCGAGGTCGCACAGAATTCTGGAGTTTCAAGCGTGGTGACTGCCGCTCCGACGGCCACAGCCGCAAAAAACTCCACTGAATCTGGGCCCGCCAGTTCGAGTTGGCAACTTCCAAGCATGGACCCAGCCAACTGGATTTTGCTTGCATGGGCGCTCGGAACAATTTTGTGCATGCTCAGGTTGTTCGGATCGTTTCTCGCCTTGGGTCGGCTGCGTCGTACTAGCACGCAACTAGGCAAATTCGTTGCAGGTTCTTTTGAAGCGAATCATGATCACGACCAGGCATGTAAGCTTCTAGCTGCCAGGATTGCCCGAATCTTTTCGGACCTTCCCCAGAGCTCGAGCCAGAATCGAAACACCGCTTTGCTACGTTCGGAGCACCATGAGATTCCGTTGGTTTGGGGGTTATGGAATCATAAAATTGCGTTGCCAATATCTGCGACTAGCTGGGATGACTCCAAACTTCGCTCTGTGCTCTTGCACGAGCTCGGACACATCCAACGACAGGATACGATCACGATGCTGCTGGCTCAGATCACTTGCGCCATGTACTGGTTTAATCCTCTACTTTGGCGTTTGTGCCAGCGAATGCAGATGGAGCGGGAATGCGCCTGCGATGACCTCGTACTAGGACGTGGTGTCGCCGCATCGAGCTATGCGGAGCACTTGCTGCAAATCGCCGAGTCATTTCAGCAGTCGCGAAATCGGCCGATTTGTGGACTCGCGATGGCAACACGCTCGGATTTAGATAGTCGCCTTGAGGCCGTGCTTTGTCCGAATCGAAATCGTGGACGAGCCTCAAAGTTCACAACGCTTGCTTCACTGGGCATCATTTTGCTCGTTGCATTGCCAACAGCGATGATGGGCTCTTCCAATGCTGCGGAAAATCCGATTTCCCGCCCGATCCTGGGAACCTCGCAGGGTCCCAATCCTCAAGAAGACGATGATAGGGACAACCAGCATCAGCAGGCATCCGGCAACAAAACGCAGGGCGACCTGCACTGGGGCGATCCAGTAAATGGGCTTCAAGCTGCCATCATGCTCCGCCAAAAAGAAGATTTCGACGTCGAGCTATACATAGTCGTGAAGAATGTTTCCGACAAGACAATTCATATCCAGGATACAAAGGCAACGCACGAACATACAATCCGCATGCATCTGGACGGCAAGATTGCTCAGGCGCTTCACACGGATTCCCCGAACTTTGGCGACGTATCCCTTGCGGCGGGAAAGACAGTGGAGTTAGTGGCATTCCAACAAAGCTCACTGTCCTCCGACCAACAACCAATTGGAACGGTCATAGCGCAATCGCTGCTACTGAATCCCAGATTGTCCTGCTCTGCGACCCTCGAGATTCAAGGTGAGGCTGCAGATTCTTGGACAGGCGAACTCAAAACACCGACGGTTAAGAGACAGCAAGCAGTCGTCGGTGAAATCCCCACCCTTGGCGAATCGCTCGATCCCGGCATAGACACCTATTTGAGCTGGGGAGAAACGAACAATGGTCTGCAATGCGCACTCGCAATCCAACAGGATTCAGGCCAAGAGCCGAATCTGGTCCTGATCGTTAAGAACGCCTCAGAACAACGGATTCGATTCCTTGACAAAAATCCAAAGGGGCAGCGATACATCAATATTTTTCAGGATGACCTTTTTCAATCGCGGTATCGCTTCGATGTCCCGACGGAACTAGACGTATACTTGCAACCTGATAAATCGACCATCTTCGAATTCGCGTCAGCCCATCCTGACCTTGCGGCCAAAGCACACTTGCTGGCGAAGGCGATGCTGCAGAAACCCGATATGGTGCTGACAGTAGAACTAAACAACCTCACGAGTCCTATTGCATCCTGGACTGGAAGTTTGAAAACTGGCAAAACGACGAGCCAATCTGGCCAATTGCTGCAAATGCCAAAAGACGATTCTTCCAAGGAACTCTATCGACAATGGCTCGCACTCCAGCGACTTGACGGCATGATTCCTGGCGGAGCGTTGTTCACGCTGCGAGACGCGACAGCAAATTTCGTGAAGGGAAATCCAACGGATTCTCGCAGCCCAAAACTCAAGGAGTTCCTGACCGAAATCGACGTCACAAAAGACTGGAGTAAGCCGGAGGCCGTGGATTTGCTCGATCGAATTGCCGACGTCTATCACCTAGCTTCTTGGGCCCTTGAAAGCGATCGATTCTCTACTGCAGATGCAGTAAAAGCAGGAAAGCCTCTGCCAAAAGAACTCGAGGATGCACCCTGGGGCAAACCGGAAGAAAATGGGGTGCGAGTTGCATGGCTACTAGATCCGAAGGCGAAGCAATATCGTATCAACACGCCGCTCAAATCGCGTTTGCTGTATCAAAATTCAGGCGCGAAGACGATTTTGCTGCGCGTCAATTCCTTCAATCAATCTGCGGGCCACCAGGCGACCAATCAAACCGGTGAGAGGATTCATATCAACGCGACGAGATGGACGACAATCGGGCAAATTTCTACCTGTCGACTTGCACCGGGCGAATATGTGGAAGTCATGGGAGCTGGAATTGGAATTGGCGAAAAAACCGACCAGGAGATTTGGCGAAACACCCGTGTAGGCGCTTGGATTCACGCAACGGCAGGAGATTCTGTCGTCTTTCAGTCTGCACCAATTTCGTTATCGGGAAATGATGGTCGAAAACAAGAACTCAGCGCTGCGACTTGGTGGAAAGAATTCGTAGTGAATCACCTACGACGCTATACTCCGGTGCCAAGTTCTGCCGAAGAACGAAGACTAATCCTGCAAAGGGCCATCCAGCATTTGTATGCCACGAAACCAACTTATGATGAAATCCAGGAATTCGCATCTGACAAAGGATCGGAGGCTCAAATCTTAGACAATCTTGCAACTCGACTGGCAAACCGGGATCGTTGTGTTGCTATTGCCGGCGAGCTTAATGCTGGTTCAACCAGCTTTAAGGTGTTGCCCGTCGATCCTGAGGCGAGCGAAAGAGCATTTCTGGCGGTCGGTCCCGGCAAATACAAGATCGGCCAGGACACGTGGATGCAGATCATCGGTCGCGGAAAAAACCCGATGGAATCGACGCTACAATTACGCTCCAATTCGAATCAGATACTTCATGAGTTGGAGCTACCGAAGGGTTTTATCAGTTGGGCCATCGCTTGGAAGCGAGACAGAAACTTCTTTTGGATTGTTGAGACGGGAGGGTTTCGCAAAGTCGATTTTTCGGACACGGATGCATTGAATGTCACTGAATTCACGCTCCAAGAGACCGAATCCATACCGCCACCCTATTTGGAAGCCCTCAAGTCAATGACCGAGCGGTTGAATGCACCGCCTGCAAGCCCGGCGGATCAGAAACGAGATTAAGCGGTTCTACTTGGAGTCTTCGGTCGTAACTTGCTCACTCACCTCTGGCAGATCCAGCAACCAGTCATCAAAACTGTTTTTTTGTTGCTCGCTTGGCTCCTTGATTTTCACCAGACGCCAGTTCGAAACTTCGCGCGAAGCGAATTCAACTGGCATGCGAAGAAGAGCACCTCGGCGGGCGATGAGCAATTCCACTTTGCCATCCTCTCGGAATTGCTCGAACAGATCCGTGAGACTGCTGGAAACGCGGTAGTCATTGACGGCGATGATCTCGTCATCGGTGTTGATTCCGGCTTGAAAACCAGGACCTGATTCTGCGACGGCAGAAACGATCATTTTTCCATCTTCGGATTTTGTTGAGATACCTGTCCAAGTACCTTGCTTGGCGGGTGCTGGCTTCGCTGCAGCCTTGGCAGCGGTACCTGTCGTATCTGGTTCCTTACCCTTCTCTCTAATCGGCTTTTTACTTGGCTCTGGTTGATGGGCAAAACGGAGACCGAGCCAATCCAGCGCTGGTTGGTAGTCCAACGGCCCGCTCGAAAAGATCGTTTTCTGAAACCACTCCGTATAGTCCTTTCCGGTCAAGTCGTTGACTTCGCGGATGACATCGTCGGTCGTGTACCCGTCTTTCAAAGCATGCTTCGCGTACAGTACTTGCATCACATCGTCGAGCGATTTCTTATCTTCGGTAGCACGGCGGATTTCAATATCGAGGAAGAAACCAACGATGGCTCCTTTGTTGTAGTAGCTGATGGTTGTATTGCGACTGTTTTCATTGGAACGATAGAACTTGATCCACGCATCATGCGAGGACTCGGCCAAAGATTGTTTGAACCTTCCGTCGGTTGTTTCCAGCGTATTGATCTGTTTGGAAAGTGCGGATAAATACTCGCCGACCGAGGTGATATCGCAACGGGCCAGCGCCAGGTCGTCATAGTAGCTGGTGACTCCTTCGGCCACCCATAGTTCGTCAAAGTAGTTTTCGTTCTCATAGTCGTAGTCGACAAGCACTTTAGGCCGCAGGCGACGAACGTTCCAAGTATGAAAGAACTCGTGACTCACCAAGCCAAGCCAACTTTGGTAACGCTTGGGCGAACGAAAACTCCAGCGGCTGGTGAGCATCACGGTCGAGTTGTCATGTTCGAGGCCGCCGCCACTTTCAGCGATCACATTCAAAAAGAAATATCGCTGGTAGGGTATCATTCCCCACATACGTTGGTGTTCCTGCACAACCTTGGCGACGTCTGCAGCCGCCTTTTCTCCATCCCACAAACCGTCGCCACCAAGATTCACCAAGAAATGCTCGGCTTCGCCAACGGTGAAGGGATGCAACGTGGGATTCCCAGCGACGATCGGTGCGTCGACGACTTCATCAAAGTCTTCTGCGACGTAAGTATTAGCC
>JBCCEO010000464.1:0-6721 GCA_039030255.1 Planctomycetota bacterium
GGTCAAAGCGTCCTTAACGGCAACATCAAAGGTGTAGTATTGCGAGCGTGCTTGGGCTTCTGCGGCCGCATCACCACCCCGTGCACCGACTTTTTGAAGTTCCTTAATTCGCTGCCAAGTAAGCAAGGAGCTATTGCGTCCAGCGACTTGTGCCTCCAAGTTGTGGTAGGCAAAGTAGAGATCCCAGTAGGCCGTTTCCACGTCGCGAACAAAGTTGATCACGGAGGATTCGAAATCGGCCAACGAAATATCCGTTCTAATTCTTGCGATCAAAACGCCATTGTAAGAACCAATTCCTGAACCAGGGCCAGCAATCTGGTTGTACTGAATACCCGCTCCAAGTAGTAATGGCTGGCGATATTGAGCTTCAAAAAAGCCAGTGAAGTCGCTCGCGAAGAATCGAGCCGGACTATTGTTCCGGTTATAGATCATCGAATGACGCGCGGTCCAGGTAGCACCAGTCGCCGTGCGTTTCGACAGAGCGTAATTGAAGTTTCCGAGTGTTTGTTCGCTCGCGATCGGTTGGAAGACAAGGAATGTCGTGTTGTTAGGCTGATTGTTCTTTGCCCAGAAAAGTTGACTTGAGACCTGCGCATCAAATCGCGATAACGCAGTCTCAACACCGCCGGCACCCGACTCGACTAAGGCAGGGTCATAGGTCGAGGCAGTGTTGCTACCTGTTGCCACGACACTTCCGCCGAGTGATCGCAGGATCTCGCCCTTGGACAAAGCCATTTGAATGGCTTCATTTAGACTCATTGGGATGGCGGGAAGCTCAGAGGGATTCTCAAGCGAGTGCGGTAGCGGCGTATGCTGAGAATTTGGTTCCAAGCAGGACTGAACACTCGGATACTCGATCTTCGTTTGAGTGGACGTGCGGAAACTCGGCGCATCCGTCCAGTCATTGGTGACCCTAAAGTCCTTCACACGGCTACAGCCACTCATCAGCACAGCAGCAATGCAGCCCCAAGTCGCAATCTGGTTTCCAAGTCTTCCGCGTAATCCCACTCGCATGCCGATTCCCCAAAAGCAGTGCTTCCTGAATGGAAGCTAAATCAAGATCAGAAGGTTGATCCGTTGCATCGGTTATCGGAAGCAGAAATGATGCTACTCGCACAATTGATGCCTCAGGACCAGGAAGTAACAACGCTAGCACAGGCGTTTTTGGTACAACCGGCAGACTCTACCAAATCGAAATAGACAGAGCCCAGCAATCTGAGTAGTGGCAGCGAAAGAGCTGTAGGTGCAGCAGGTTCATCACGCCCAATCAGCACCTTTCAAAACCGAGATGCTTGCATTGCTGGCGCACGAGATGCCGGTCCTTAGTTCTACGGCTCACTCGAAGGCCGAAAGTCTTGACAACCTGCACTACCAGTGGAGGGTGCCGACCGAGGGGGTAGAGTTTCCGATCTGGAATCGTTCTCTATTGCAGCTGCTAATGTTAAGCGTCCGCTTGTTGCGCACGCGGAGCAACCAAGCCTTCGTACAGACCAAAGAAAAGGCCTGCAAATATCAAGTTGCCAAGGAAGGTCCCCTTGGCAAATGGGATGGCGGCAATGAAGCAGGTGAAAAGGCCACTAAAGGAGATTTCGTAGCCCATTCGAGGGTCAAGCCAACTTGCGAAATTGGTGATGAAGAAGAAAACAAGTCCAGCACCAATGGCTCCTCCTGGAACTCGCAGGAACAAAGGCATTGCCTCTTTAAGACGTTTCGATCCAATGAGTTTTCCGATTGGAGCGGATAGGGCCATTGCCAAATACACTACGCCGGTCAGCCAGGGCTCATAAAAGCCCATAGCTGGGCTACCAAAAAAGTGACCGATTACCTCGGACAGGGCCATCGCAGCCAATGTGATTACTACGCCCATTCTGGCTGACCAAAAGCAGCCCACGAACAGCCCCAGAGCGCCAATGGCTTCAAAGTTGTATGCCTGTGGCATCAAACGCATGGCGATTGCAATGAGGAAGAACCCTAAAACGACAAGCCGTAGATCGCTCTTAGAAGACATGAAAACTGCTCGATGAAAAACTGAGATTGGACGGGTTCAACCCTATCGCGCGGTGCCGAATTATTCAAGCCGTTCCCAAATCTCAAATCGGGCATGGGACCGCTACGGGTAGTTTCGGGATTCAGGCTCGATTAGATAAAAAAACGCCCGTTTTCACAGGCGTTTGAAGCAAACTCGAGCTTGGCACGCGGGCAGTCTTCCGGTGCTGGAATGCCTTTACAGAGGCGCTCCCCAGAAAAAACTGCCAGCGGAGATCACTTCGACCGCTGCCGCTCGTTTGTCGTACGGCACATGGTCTTTCAGCAACGGAGCACAGGTCCCAGGACGATAATGGCCCAATGCATAACGCGTTTCGCATGGCGGGTACAACGTTCGCAGATACGGATAAAGTGCAATTGTGCTGTAGAATTTCACGCCCGAGGCGATGGGTTGCAGGTAGCCAAAGCGATCATGACCATGGCGTTCGAGCATCGCCTGCTCGAAGTAGAGTGGGTGATGAAATACCAGACTTGGACGCCAAAAAACATGTTTGTGGGTTGCGCCGCGGGCCGCACCATCTGGCAGCAAAGATTGCGAGATCATCTGATCTGCAGGCGAATCATCTGGCAGGATGCCTGTGCCAATAGCCCCGATAGCAATGCTGACCGCCCGTACTTCTGTGGTAAGCGCTCTGGTCTGAATCGGTGCTAGGTCTCCTTTGTCGGCATCCTCTGCCGTCTCAGTTTCCGCCTCCTGCGCTGCCGGGGCGGCTTCTTGAACGAGACTTGGCTGAGAAACAACCCGAGAACTGAAGTGAAGTGGGGGTATCGTCGAGTTGACAACGGGAGTGAGCTCCTGAGCCCCAGCCTTGGATAGTAAGGTACTGGAGAGAACGATTCCCAAAACCACAAAATGACTTTTAAAATTCCGCAACTTCATTCCATGTCCCTTGCTAGGCAGGTAAAACGCAGAGCAAGTCTCGCACGCGTTGTATTGCTTGCGTCCGCTATCAGCCCAAATACTGGATTCGACCTCAGAAAGCATCGGTCCGGCATCCTCGTAAGCTTCAGCACAGCGCGGATGCGACGCATAATCGATACAGGTGGAGCATCGATACGAGTTCGCCCGATCGCGGCAGCCGGCAGTAGCGTTCGCAGCGCCCAATCGTTAGCCTTTAACTGACCGTTTTGATTGTTTCAGTAGTGTTGGGCCGCAACGCAGAGCATAGGTAGTATGGGCGTAGATCTGAATCAAGTCCGGAAGAGCTTCGAGGGCTGTGAGGCGATTCAAGATCTTTCGCTGTCGATTCCCTCTGAGAAACGATGTGTTCTATTCGGCTGCAGCGGTGCTGGCAAAACCACACTGCTTCGCATCATCGCTGGACTGGAGCAGCCTGATTCTGGCTCGATTGTGATTGAAGGGCAAGAAGTTACACGGAAGTCTCCAAAGGCGCGAAAGGTTGCGTTACTTAGTCAAGATTCTGCTCTCTACCCACAGCTTACGGTGCGGCAGAATATTTCAACAAGTGGAAAGAAACTCAAACTGAGTCGCAACGACCTAGATCAACGCGTTGAATCGATGATGGACAAGTTTGAGATTCGTAGTTTGCAAGACAAATTGCCGGCTCAAATCTCAGGCGGAGAAGCCCAAAGAACAGCTCTAGCCAGAGCGCTGATAGCAGAACCAAGCCTACTGCTGCTGGACGAACCGCTAAGCCAACTAGACGGCAGAATGAGAGAATCATCGATTCAGCTACTCGACAGAATCCAAAGAGAGTTTCGACCAACCACGCTCGTTGTTTCGCATGATCCAATCGACGCGATGCGATTGGCCGATCAATTGGCAATCCTCGACCGGGGTCAACTGATTCAAAGCGGTCGGCCAGCGGAACTGTACGAAAACCCGAAAACGCGAATTGTGGGCGAGTTGCTCAGCCCATTTGGCATGAACTGGCTGGCCTGCGAAGAGCTGGATGCTCAGGAGTTTGATCGCAAGGATCGATTCGATGCATCAGACCGGTTTCTGGGCTTCCACGCCGAGGACGCAAGATTGACAGGCGAGAAGTCGAACACCCCGGATGAACTTTGCTTGCAGGTCAAAGTTCAGGAGGAACGGTTTATCGGAGCAGGCAAATTGGTGAGTTGCCAATGGCGAGACTGTAGGCTGCGTGTGCTGGCTGATCCTAATGTTTCGATTCCGCCACAATGCCATCTCGTCGTTCCAGCGGGGCATTTGACGGCTGTGCCAAATTGATAAGGCGATGCCAAATTGATTCCGGGGCAAACGTGAGCTTAAAGTCCGTTTCTTTGCTCGGCCCGCTTGCGAAACTCTTCAAATGGTTTTCGGATACGTTCGGGAATTCGAACGCGAGAGCCCGAATCCAGCATGCGTCGAAAGTTATCGTTAACATCAGCGCTGGTCCGAGCGCCACGTTGCGGGGGTTTTAAGCCAAGATCTTTCAGCTTTTCTTCCCACTGCAATCGATCTTCTTCCGTCCCATTGACACCCAAATCGCGTGCCTCGTTCCACCGACGGAGGAAGTTGTCAAGATCCTCCTTGGTCCAATCGAGGTCTTCGAGAAGCTCGGGGTCAGGCTGATCTTTCTGGCGGTTCAGCTCATCAAGGACCATGTCGGTAGTCTCTTTTGCGTAGTCTTCGTTCGCTTGATCCTCGACCCCTGATCCTGAACTGGGACCTCCACCAGAGGAAGATCCACCTTGTCCAGGAGTCTCAGACGCGGAGGAGCTACTGCTGCCGCTTTGCGAGTCACCACCGCTTTGAGATTGCGAGCCCTTCGAGTCGCTGCCCGAGCTTTCACCCGACTGGCTGCTTTCCGAACCTGACTCGCTTTGCGAGGAGTTTTGCTCGTTTCCCGAATCGGAAGACTTTTGGTTGCCACTTCCCTCGTCATCAGGATTGTTGCTCTCGCCTCCTTCGCCAGATTGCGACTTTTCGTTTCCGGATTCGTTTTCTGAGGGATTGCCTGAATCCTCTGAAGACTGGTCGCTCGATTGTTCGCCAGAATCGCTGCTCGACTGATTGCCGGATTGGGAATTGGAACCAGGATTGCCCGAGTCGCTGGATGGCTGCTCCCCCGGCTCGTTGCCACTTTGGCTCTCTGAATTATTGCCATTCTGCTGGTTGTTATTTCCGTTCTGCTGCTGATTATTGTCGCCGTTTTTCTGTTCGCTATTGTTCCCGTTTTGCTGTTCGCTGTTGTTTCCGTCTTGCTGCTCGCTGTTGTTGCCGCCTTTTTGCTCGCTGTTATTTCCGTCTTGTTGCTGGTTATTATTGCCGTCTTGCTGCTGGTTGTTGTTTCCGTCCTGAGAATCGTTGCTCTGATTTTGGCTGGAGGGGTCCTGGTTGGCTGCGTCGGACTGTGAAGCACTGTTTTCGCCCGTGGATTGCTCTCCTTCCTTTGGATCTCCGGGGTCTTGAGATCCGTCCTGATTGGGATCGGAATTGCCGTTTTGGTTTGGGTCTTCGGCCTGGTTAGGGGCTTCAGCAGTATTCTTTTCTGATTGGCCGTCACCGTTTTGGTTGGGATCTTGGGATTCGTTACCTTGGTCGGCAGCGGCAGAATCGTCTGTTCCGTCGTCTGTGCCGTTTTGCTTTTCCGAATTCTTTTCGGATGAATTCCCATCTTGAGACTCGTCCGCATTGGAGCCTTGATTGGGTTCCTGCTTCAATCCTTGGTTGGGTTGCTGACTCGGTTCGGAGTTTGAGTCTTGATTCTGCTCCATTCGGTCACGCACCTTCTGCATGACTTCGCCATCGTCCATTGGCTCTTTAGAGCTATCGCTGTTTCCGCGCTGATTCTGTTGGGTGGAATCATCGCGCGGGCTGTTGGGCTGCTCGTTGGTAGAGTTGTTTTTCGAATCTGTGCCAGCATCTGAAGGATTCCGGTTTTCGTTTTGAGATGATTCCGGTGAATTGGATCGGTTACCCGAATCACGCGTTTCGTTTGATGAATTCGAATCGTTGTTCGGAGTGGAATCGGATGACGAGTTGCCGGAGTCGGACGAAGCGTTTTCTCCTGGTTGTTGTTGGCTGTTGGAATCGGAACCACTGCTACTCGTTCGCTGTGTGCTGTCGTCGGAGCCGTCGTTGGAATCTTCCGAATTCTCGCCGCCCGTTCCCTGACTCTGGTCGTTGGGGTTTCCATTTTGCTGCGAAGACCCGTCGTTCTGCTGGGACTTGGAGTTCGAGCCTGTTGAGTCCTCGGAGTTTTCAGGTTGATCGTTCTCTTTGGAATCGTCTTCATTCTGCGGTGCTGGAGGAATATCCGCAGACTCTTCGGGTCCGACGACTTGGAGCGTAATCGGTGTCGAGACAGTGCGATTGGACGCCAGCTTGCCACTTTCTGGATCATGGCGATTGTCAAAGGCGATGGCGACGACTAGCAACACATCGCCGGCTTGGACATCCTGCTCCGCTATATCGAGCCTAGCCTTCTGGACCTGGTTTCCTTGCAGGCCTTCTGCGGCGAGAAGCAATTCGGTTTCGCCAATCCTCTTCCCGTTCTTAGCGAGCCCTAAAGTTAGGCGACGCAGTCCGTAATCAGGATCGCTTGCGCGGATTTCAAAATCGACCCGTGAGGTCGGAAGAACTTTGAGAATCCTCGATTCCGGCCCGACTAAAGTGACTTCAGGCGCAAGATCAGCTTGTACCGCAAGTTTGTGAATTAGCGGTGCCCTGTTGCCTACAAGTGATTCGTTGAAACCACGAATGCGA
>JBCCEO010000465.1:0-6718 GCA_039030255.1 Planctomycetota bacterium
AGCGGATCCACCGTCTCTGTGTTTCGGGTCAGTGTCACTAAGGACTTCCCGCCATTCTCCGGCACTGCATCCTCTGCAATGGCGAGACTTAAGCTTGGAAGTTCGAGCGTAATGGTTAGTTCTTGATCGGCGCTCAGTGTAAAGTCGGTGATACCGGCTGAAATGCCCGAAGCACTAGCACTAATTTGATAGGTGCCCCGAAAAAGGTTGCCGCTCGAATCCCAAACGCCCGAGGAATCAACACCCTGAGCGCTGAGATTCGGCATCCACTCGCCGAGCACAAGCTCCGTCCACGGTGCAGCTTCAGGCTTGAGGTTCCAGTTGATATCATAAAGCGGCGCATTGCCTCGCCAGTGAGCGATGTCCCAAATGCCCCACATGATGAATCCATCGATAGCTGGGTTCTCAAAGGTGGCTTCAAGCATGTCTCGGAACATTTGTTCCTGCTCTTCTTCGTTGAGCTGGTTTGCGTCATCGCGCGAATCAAACTCGCTTATCTCGATGGGCAAGCCTGTTTCTGCCAAAATATTTAGCCGCCGAGCTATGTCATTCTTGGTGATGTCATTTCGCGCGATATGCGCCTGAATCCCGATGCGATCGATCGGCGCTCCTACATCTTGGAGACTCTGAATCAAATCGCGATATTCGATCGTGGCGTCGTCGGAAGCTGAATTGATGATATTGAATTCATTGATCGATAAGGTTGCATCAGGTCGCAATTCCTCAGCCCGTTGGAAATAATCCGCAAGAGTTTCCACTTCAGAATTGTAAATGCCTGCATCTATAAAAGTATCGCGGTAGTAGTGTTCATGGATAGGTTCATTAAGCAACTTCCAATCTGCAACGTTTGGACTTGAGCCAGATTCGCTAAATTGGATCAGTACACCATTATCGCCTAAACGATCGTCGATTAAGGCTTGGTGGAAGACCTGAGGATTCGGGTTTGCTGCGGGACGAAATTAATCAGGCGTTGGCCAACGGTCACGCTGCCAGACCACTGAGGCGCCCGTCGCGGTCAAGCCGTTTGAATGCGCCAATTCAAAGGCTGCGTCAGGTACTGAAGTGCCGCTATTGTTGATGGCAACCCATTGCATTCCCGTCGTTGGAACTACGTGATTAAAATCTTGAAAAATAGCATTTCGATAATTCAGTATGTCTTGCCATGTCGGGGTGTAGCGGGGAATGCCAAACTGGCTTTCCAGGTTTGGCAGTAGGTTTTGCTTTTGAGTCTCTGAGAGGGCGTTGTACTCCGCCTCGGTAATTGCGAACATGCGATCGCGAACCTGCGTTCCGAATTTAAACGCATGCTCGCTCATCTGAATGTCAACAAGCGCGTCGGGAATCGGATTGCCATCCGGGTCTTGGACACGGATTGTCAATTCAGATGTACGATGGCCAAGCAAATCGATGACTTCAACAATCGCCCGACCATTTTCATAGGAAGACGCAGATGCCGTCAACGTCACACTCTGTGTCTTGTCACGAACACCGTCGTCGACCGGAGTGATTGCAAAGGGAGCAGAAATGGACTCTCCAGCTGCGATCGTAATCGAAGCTGGTACCAATGCTTCGCCAACATCGCTACTTGTGATATGAACAGTTAAGTCTTCGTTGGTAGGACCGCTTCGAGTCAAAGTGGCTGTAGTGGCAATTCCGCCCTCGCGCACGGTCGACTCTTGTATGTCGAATACGAAGCTGGAAGCATCCCCAGTTCGAAGATCGAGATGTGCCCAGTCGAGCAAGCTATTCTGACTTACGGCCAAGTTCAGCAATCCATCGTTGAGCAGGTTCATTTCATCGGCCGTCAATTCGAGCGTCAAGACGCTTGTCGTATCCGACGGCAGGCTTGTCGTTAACCCAAGTGAAGCGAATGTCCTTGAGTCCTCGAGCGAGTCCAAATGAAGGAGGTCGCCAGTCGTATCTCCACCGAGACCCCTTAGGCCGAGTGATAGGACGGCGGAGTAAACAACTTCATTTGTGTCCAGACAATATTCAAAACTCAAGGGGACAAACTGAGCACTATAGGATTCATCGGATTCAGCGACAGTAACCGAGCCAGCCAGGTTCTGAATTTCGTTCGCCCAACTGGGCTCAACGTAGACGGCGTCTTGGGAGTTCGCTCCGTCGTATTCGGCTAGGTCAAAATCCCCCAGAACTAACTCGCGAAGCTCGAAGGAAGCCTCGGACGTGCTTTGGTTTCGCTGAGCAACGTACAGGCTACCTGTTGGATTGTCTTCGCGTCCGAAGTTAATTGGAGTGCCGTGTGCATCCACAGTGGCAGGGGGTTGGGAACCGAAAGTCTGATCATCCACAATTGACCCGACGGAGCCTATTAGCCAATTCTGGGCCGTCGGAGGATTCTGAACAAGATAGCTTGAGGCTGAGTTGTTCCAAAAGACCATATTCGCACCGGCCCAGCCATGGCCACTGCCGAAGTTGCCTCTGTTCCTAGCTTCTGTCTGATTGTCGGTTGAAATGGAATCGTAGAGCGTTCCGGTGGAGAATCGTTGATGTGGACCGGTGGTGGAGTGCGAGTTGATAGCAGAACCGTTCAAGAAGACGTTAGGACCGCGATTTCGGGTGCGGGCGTTGTTCACAAAATCGTGCCTTCCCTCCTCTGAGTACAGATTCTGCATCAGCACGAACTGGCCATCGATGTTGAATGCGTAGCGACGTCCTCCCGTGATAATCGACTTGGGTTCCAAACTCCGAGCGTCGTCCACCGTTACCCGAAGAGCTCGGCTTGTCGCATGAACGGTCGAATAGATAAAGTGCTGTGCCGTTATGTTGGTTACCCAGGCATCTTGAACCGCGCGAAGTTCTATAAACGTTCTGGCATGATCTTCGTCGGTATCGAAAGCATAGTCTGAAACGCCTCGAATGTTCTCAATTCCGATTTGTTCGATCCGAGGAAACTCGTATTCGAAAGCTGTACCACCGCCGTATTCCTGGTCCAGCGCAGAGTGTAAAGGTGCATTGATTTGGATTCGATCGTCGTCGATCCTTGTAATCACTCTCTCGTAAAGATGGTCGTACTGCCCAGCAGCCCATTGTGTGACGGGATTCCCGTCGCTCCTGGGCGGAATGGAATCCATTCCCAGCGCTGCGATCCATTCGTCCGTACTTGGGCGTCGAACTACGATACGATCGCCAACTTTCCAGTTCACCGTCGAATCTACACGAAAACTTTTCGCACCGACGGGGACGTACTTATCTAGGATGTTGCGCGAGGACCCGACTCCAGATGAAAAACCTTCGTTAGGACCCACGACGATCAAAGAACGTTGCTCAGTTCCCGTTGCACGAAGGATCGTATTAAAAAATGCATCGTCTTCGTCTCCGACCCCTCTTAATACTATGCCGCTTTGTAGAATCTGCAGTTGATCACTGACTTCAAATTCGCCTGCAGAAAGCTGCACTACTCCGCGAAAACCCGAGGCATCAGGCTCCATTGCAGCGATTTGATCAATTGCCGACTGGATATTTGCCATGTCGTCGCCCGGCACCGGAGTGACGTCGATAATTCGACTTGAATCAATATTTGCGGCTATATCTGGAATTGGCACAGAACCATTCATGTAACCTGCGGAAGAGAAATCGGCGATTCGATTGCCTTGTGCGTCAAGTGGATGAACGAGTCTATTGGCATCGCCGTAGTATGCAAAGGCAGAGGCGTCCACGGCCTCGGCAACGGCGCGAACACGCACATTGTCAATCCGTTGCGTCCCTAGCCCCGCAGTACCCCAACTGTAGTATCGAAAAGTGATTGGCGTGGTGATATCTGCAAAATCCGCCATTCCTTCAAGCTCGACCACGGTCGTTTCAAACAGATCTTCTTCTGCGACCACTCCTGCAACTAGCCGCGTTGTGAAATTGTCACCACCCGCGCCAGGATCATTGTCGTAGTAGACGGAAAAGCTGTTCTTCGAATCTGGATCATTGCGACGCACCGAGAATGACAGTTCTGCCAAACTGAGTGCCTTGCCTAAGTTGGGAGAAATCGTAAAGGAAAAATAATCTGTATTGTTCGTTGCTGGTGTAGGTTCGGCAGTTTCATCAAAAGCACCGCCTAAGGCCAATCCGCGGGGTGGCTCGCCATTCCCCGTGCTGCCAAGCGAAAGGGGCGAAGTGATATCACTAGCTACAGATTCGTCGTGTATATCACGAGAGAACAGTTCAGTTTGGCCATTGAGTCCGTGATTGGTGAACTGATAGTCAGCCACAGCGATTCCTGCGGCAAACACGAATCGCGATTCAAGCAATTCGAGATGAGGTCGTCGAGCGAACTGCGAAGGGATCTTCTTGCGAAAAATGTGCAGCGCCTGGCTCTTCGCGAGCGGCTTGCGATTGGACAGCATGGGGCAGTGTCCCGGCGATCTAGTGGAAAGAAGAGAACTCGCAGTGTAGTTGTCTGCCCTATTCGCGTCAATCTGATGGGGTGAGCCATGTTAATCGATAATTTGGTTGAGCTTCATGAACAACCAAAAGGGCCCTAGCGGAAGGGAATTTGAAATGGTTGGAATCTTGCTTCTGCAAGCTCACCTTCCATTGCATAGCGCGTCTCTATTTGCCTTCTAGTACATAGGTTTGTAAGTATGTTAAGCCGTCGGTGTCATGACGTGCAACAGTTCGTTCGATGCCCGCAAAGCCCATTTTTCCATTAAGTGTGTTTGCTGCCGCGTTGCTCGATTTCGCTGCGTTTCAGGTTGCGGACGCACAGGATGATGCGCCGGGAATCGAGTAGCTGAGCGGTTTCAATGGAAAATCTTGCCTTGGTGTCTTTGATCTTGGCGCATATGGTACTGATCGTTCGATTCTAAAGGATGCCTCGCTTGCTGAACTGGGCGGCAAGCAATTTCTGACAGACATCGTAAGCAAAGAATCGCTCGTGATAGTCTACAAACCTTCTGCACGTGCCTACATCGCACTAGATGACATTACGTAGATGCAGATCTTAGACTACGCAGAAGCTGAGGCCGGGAAGTAGCTGTTCGGGAGCTTTCTTATGTTCGTTGCGACTTGGAGCAAAGGGGAGTTAAGGGTGGCCGTCCTGGGAATGAGGCAAACACAAGGAGAGGCTTAGGGCTAATCAAGATTCATCTTCTCTTGGTCGAGTATTGCAGCACAAAAGCGATGGCATCGCGGAGCTATAAGATCGAAAACACGGAGTCATTCGCTGATTCATCTTGTAAGAGCTCGCAGTTGGCGGCCGGAATAACGACTGCGATTGTTGTGCCTTCTCCGACTTGGCTTTGGATTGAGATTCTTCCATGCAAGTACTGATTGACGATCTTCTTGCAATGAGCCAAGCCGATACCAGAGCCGTCTCTTCCAAAGTTCGGATGCAATCTTGCAAACAGCTCGAATGGAGTATCTAGTTTCTCTGGAGGAATCCCAATGCCATTATCTCGTACACGGATGCGTCTCTTTCCAGAGCGACTAACAGCTAGTTCAATTGTTATAGTCGGAACTAGGCTTTCGTTATACTTCAATCCGTTCTCGATCAGGTTCTGGATTAGAACGCGAATTTGGCTCTCGTTCGCAAAGATCTCACTGTCTCCCTGAATCTCGATCTTGCAAGCTGGATAGAGTGTTCGGTAGTCCCTGGCGAGTTCTTCTGAGAGGTAGGCGAGGCTTATGTTCTTGGATGCAATATTCTTGTTGCCGTCTAGACGCGAATACTCCAGAATCTCGTGTAGCATCTTGGACTGTTTTTGAATTCCGTTTTCAATTTGCTCTAGATTGATCATGATGGCTTCGTCCGTTGCCCTACCCAGCTGCAGCTTGAGAATCTCAGTGTACGACGCGACAACCTGGAGCGGACCGCGTAAGTCGTGGGCAACTATAAGCGAGAATCTTTCCATCTCTTCGTAGGAACTCTGCAGCTTGGCATTTTGGTCGCGAAGCGCCTCCATCAACTGGATGTTCTTGGAATAGGATCGATACCACATCGCCTTCACATACCAAGCAGCGCCGAATTGCAGGATGTACGCAGTCGAGAAAACAAACATGCGAATCGGAAGCGCAGCGCCATTTGCGGGTGTCTGGGATTCTCCAAAATACATTGCGGCATTCATCACAACCATTTGAAGGAATGCGAAAAGGGTGACGGAGCCAAGTGTTGGAAAAAACTGAAGAGATAATGACAGGAAAACTAGCGCCAGCATCACACTGATAAAAGAACTCTCAAAGGTGAGCGTTAGGAAAAAGTGGACGATGGTGTTGCTATAGAAAATGAAGGGAATACTTACTTGAAACAAACCAAACTTGTTCAACAGCAAGGCAAGCGGTAGGATCGCTAGCGCTCCTCCATAAAGCACCGTATCGTAAGGGCGCCAACTCTGTTCAACTAGATTGGTGGCGAGCGTAAGCCCTAAAGCGAGACTTACAAAAAGAAGAAGAGCGTTGAATTGCTTATATCGGAGCTGTTCTATCTCCGAATGCTCGTTGCTCACGCCAAGCATTACGAGGCTTTTTAGCATTTCGGGCATCGACCACATCCATTGTGAATATGTCAGCCTTCGACAAATCGAAAACCCAAGTCACGCAATGGAAACGAATATTTCAGTCGGTCACACCAGACTGTTCGTTCGAATTTTTCCCATGCGACTAATTCATGTTGATACCGAATGTCAAAGACACGACTGAGCAGGGTAAAGTTTAACTTCATGGGCGCGCGTTGAGACGTCAACGCATGGGCAACATCAAGCGGATGTCA
>JBCCEO010000466.1:0-6707 GCA_039030255.1 Planctomycetota bacterium
CCAGGCCGAAGACGGAAGTTGGCTGCCATTGTGGTTTGGGAACCAAGATCGACCGGACGAGGACAATCCGATTTATGGGACTTCGAAAGTCCTCATGGCCTACGGTGAATTAGGTTTGTCGGATAAATCTCAGGAATCTCAACTAGCTCTCAGTTTTCTTCGCGAGCAGCAAAATACCGACGGAGGCTGGGGAGGCGGGGAAAGCCTTTCCTATCAAGTAAAATGCAAGGTCACTGCGGATTGGCAGCTAGCTACAAAATCAGTCGCCTCTGGGACTCAGTCTGCTGTAAAACCGGTTTCAACCACGGATAAAGGGGCCTTCAGCACCATTGAAGAAACATCTTTGGCAGTCGAAGCTTTGATTGCATGTGGTGGCGACTATCGGGCGGATCGAAGTATAATGCGAGGGATATCCTGGTTGATGCAGGCCGTAGAGAGTGAGCATTTGGACACTTCGTGGCCTATTGGTTTTTACTTTGCCAAACTCTGGTACTATGAGGACCTGTATCCAGCGATTTTTGCACTCGGTGCCCTCGGCTCCGCACTCTCGAAACAGAGTTGCGGAACAACAGCGAGTTTCAAGGGTTAATTCAGCCAAGAGTTAATTTAGCTCAAGGAAGTTGGTGCGTGGCCATGGACCAACTTTTACAGCCTTTCAGGAGTTTGCAGCTTTGTCTTCTGCCTCAATTGAAACGTCCGATGTGGAGTCTACTCCTGCGCCAGCCCCCGCACCGAAACGATCTCGACGACGCAAAACGAGTCATCTGAAGCTTGTACCCGAGACACGCGAACAGCGTGAACATCTCAAGCAGCGCTGCGATGAAGTCGCCAGTCGAATGGACAAAGCTCGTCCGCTAACCAAGGACGAGATGGAAGGCGTTGCGCGGAAGCTGCTCGAAGACGAAGGCTTGCCGGAAAACTATGTAGGCTGGGCGATGGTCATGCTCAGCAGCGCTTTCTACCGTGATCAAGTCGCTGCGACAGATCCAAGTCGCCGACTATTCCTGCTGCCTCATTGCCTCAAGCATGCCGAAGGTTGTCCAGCCGACTACGACGAATTCGGGATGAATTGTAAAACTTGTGGCGCTTGCAGCATTGCCGACTTCCGCACGGTTGCAGAAGACATGGGCTACAAAGTGCTAGTGGCCGAAGGTAGTCCAGTCGTTTTGAAAATCATTGTCAGTGGTTATGTAGATGCCATTGTTGGCGTTGCCTGCTTGAACGTCCTGGAGAAAGCGATCGACAAGATCTTGCTCGCAGGTATTCCTTGCATGGCCGTACCACTACTATCAAGCGATTGCCGAAACACGAGTGTTGATGAAGATTGGGTCAGCGACATGGTTTTGACGCAGGCTGATACGCCGGTCGAAGCGACTCGAAGTTATGTGCATCTTCTGCGAGCTGCGAACGATTTGTTCCAAGGTGAAACCTTTGAACGCCTAGCACCACGTTCACGCGACAGCAAACCGTCTGAAGGCGGTGACTTGCTCGATGGCGTTGATCCTGTCGCTGCCACGGAAACACTTGGATTGGACTTTGTTGCACGCGGCGGCAAGTATTCGCGGCCCTTTATGACCCTGGCTACCTTTGATGCCTTGACGGGCGGGGCGGCTACGACGGAACAAGGTGCGAAGGTCGTCGATGAGTATTCTGATTCGGTGCTTCGAGCCGCCATGAGCATCGAGATGTTCCATAAAGCAAGTTTGGTTCATGATGACATTGAAGACGATGACGGCTACCGCTATGGACAGCCCACAATGCACCGTCGCTATGGACTACCGACTGCGATCAACGTTGGTGATTACTTGATTGGGCTTGGCTATCGTATGGTCAGTCGCGACACCAAGGAATTGGGGGCCGAGACCGCTTCGGATATCTTGGATTGCTTGGCTGGCGCACACACTCGATTGGCCGAGGGCCAAGGGTCGGAACTTCTTTGGCGTGACTCTAAGAATAAACGTCTCGCTCCGATTGACGCCTTGAAGATTTATGCGCTCAAGACTTCACCAGCCTTTGAGGCAGCTCTGTACACCGGAGCACGTTTGGCCGGCGATACGAAGGATTTGGCCGATCCGCTGAGGATCTTTGCCCGTAATATTGGTGTGGCGTTCCAAATTCTAAACGACTTGGCTGATTGGGAAGGCGACCAGAATAACAAGATGGAAGCGGGGGGCGATGTCTTAGGCGGTCGACCAACTTTGCTTTGGGCTTTGGCATTGGCCAATCTTGCGCCCGCGGAGCAAGAAGAGTTATTGAGCCTAGTTGAGCCGGAGTGCGAACAATCGAATTCTGAAAAACTGGCCCGCGTCGAAGTGCTTTACAAGAAAGCAAACGTGTTCGAGCAGGCTCATCGATTGATCGAAAAACACGAGCAGAGAGCACTAGAGGCTGCCGCAACAATCGAATCGGAAGACATGCAGCGTCTGTTGCTGTACTTGGTTGATACCGTGCTGGAACGCAAAGAAGCGGCAGCGCCAGCCGTCGTGACCTTGAATTCTGTCAGTACCCTTCCCATTACCGCCAGCTAGACTCTGATGAATCGTTGGAATCGAATCAGGCGAATTCCTAGACAAGCACGAGTCTGAACTCTTGGCCGACCTGACACCACCCTCTGTTGAACTCGACGAGCTTGTGAGCCTCTTTTACCAAGACGCAGCCGAGCTAGGGACGTTGTCCCGCGCCGATCAAACTTGCCCTTCAGCCTACGCCGACTTGCTCGCGCACGAAGCCCACATGACGGTTACCGTTGAGAAGCGGCATGGCTGTCCTGTGAGCGTTGAGGTGCTAGAAAGTCGATGTACTGATGCTCATTACCTGCGGAAAATCTTGCTCCGCCGAACTAGCGATAATCGTGTCGTGCAGTTTGGAATCGTACGTCTCGCGCTCGACGCATTGCAGCCCGCCGTACGCAACGAGATCATGGCTCAGAATATTCCGCTCGGCCGTGTTCTAATACAGCACAATGTCTTTCGCAAAGTTCACTTGAGTGCCGTCTGGAAAGTCACTAGTGGATCGCAGCTGTGCAAGTACTTGGCCTGCGAGCTGGGGCATACCACTTACGGACGAACCGCACTTATCTACTGCGATGGAGAACCTGCCGTCGAACTCCTTGAGATTCTCGCTCCCGAAGAGAACTTTTAGAGAGCAACGGAATACGAAAAGAACTCGGTGCGAGTTATGCCGTCGCGCCGCTTTCTTCCTCGCCTTGCTTTGCAACCACGATATCCACTTTTCGCCAGGCCAATGGAAGCAGGGCCAAATATAGGACAGTGGCAATCCATTCCGAAGTCGTAAACTGGTTGTAACGCCGATGCAGGATGGTGAATGCATCATGATCAGTGATCGATTTGTCAGCCACATCGATAATCGCGTCGAGCTGTGCGTGAACCCAGAAGAGGCCTGCAACGGACAGCAGCAGGATCAGGGACAGCAAGACCAAAGCGATTCCAAAACGTCTGGCGTGCTTAATGACAAACGCGGCGTTCAGCAGCATTGTCGCTACTGAAACAGCGGCCAGAATCTGCAGAATGGAAGTGACGCGTTGCGTGATCAATCCTCCATCCATCGCATCGTCGAGCACATCGTGAGAAACGCGCACAACGAATCCTGTGTAGAAGGTCAGCCCGCCCCAGAATAGCGCGGTTGTGAAAAGGACGGAAAGTCTTACGACGGTATTCATGCTTGGGACAGTATCAGGTATCAACGAATATCCACAGTCTAAATCATCCCTTGCTCTCCCACCAACCCGAAGTGTGAGCGAGCCCGTCCAAACCAACTCGAAGCGTAAGGGAGCCCCTGCCCAACCAATCCAAAGCGATTGTTCGGCCAAGGCGTTTTCTCACAGTCACCCTGCCGCCTGCGAGAGGCAGACCTGGCACACGCGTTTCGCGGGTCTGCGGCTGGGAGGACAAAATCGCCCCCTCCCGGCCCAGCCAGCGATTTCCGGCTTGGTCTACAATACAAGGCTCAACCTCATCGGGTTTGCAGGCCAGCCGCATACTCCCAAGCGTTCACTTCGAAAAACGAGATGATTCAATTCACGGGAAAGACGAGTGATTTCTTGAAGATAGGCGTATCTGCCGCTGCGCGGGGAGACATCGAAGCCGTTCGCGAGATTCTAAGAGCTCGACCCAAGTGGATTCATCGTATTGGCTCGCATGGCAGGACGATGTTATGGGAAGCAGCGCATCGCGGCAAGTTTGAGATGGTGAAGTATCTCGTTCGCCGCAAAGCAGACATCAACGCTTTTGGGACCCATTACACACCTTACTTTGTTGACATAAGTTGCTACTGCATTGCCCGGCACAAAAGACACAACGATGTTGCTGATTACTTGCTGAAGAAAGGGGCCAGCCAAAACATTCATACTGCGGCCTTCTTGGGGGATCTTCCTGCTGTCAAGAAATTCTTGCGTTCCAGCCCAAAACGCATCGACGCTTGTCATCCCCAAGTCGAAGTGTTGCCGGCAGGGGATCCCCGCGGCGATTTTTTGCCTTTCCCTTCCGACTGGGCGACTCCGTTGGTCTATGCGCTTCGAGGCGGACCACTGGAAACGGTGGAGTACTTAATTAGCAAGAAAGCCCGCATTCGAGGGCTAGAGGAAAAACTGTTCATTGCTGCGGGAGATGACGCTGCCAAGATTCGTTTGTTGATCGACAGCGGCGCGAACAAGAAAGCTCTGCCGGACATCCTTGAAGACGAAGGGCCGCTGGCAGAAATCGCCAAGCACTGCGGCCAAAAGATGTCGACTAGTACGGCCAGCGAAGAACTCGTTTACCTTTGTCGCGGTGACCGCGGCGGTAACCCCGAGGAAGTCCGCAAGCTAATCAAGCTTGGTGCCAACGTGAATCATCAAGACCACAAAGGCAAAACAGCCTTGCATCGCGCGGCCAAAGCTGGCTTCCGGACGACGATGGAAGTGCTCGTCGAACACGAGGCTGAATTGGAAAGTCGGGATCTGAAGGGCGAAACGCCGGTTTTTGAGGCAGTTCGATCCACCATTAGGTCCTGGGACAAGCAACGTGCTGCTCTCCGCTACTTGATTCAAATCGGGGCAAACCTCGAACATCGAAATGCTGCCGGCCAAACTGCCCGCGAAGTGGCTCAACAACTCAAGTCTGACATTTCAGCCAAGATTGTCCGTACCCTGAGAAGTTAGTCGTCCAAAAACCCTTCAATTCCCTCAAGTTCCTCTTTCAAACTCTTTCGGCGAATAACGTGGATTTACACTGGAAACCAAGCGGAGATGCCAATTCTTGTTAGGATATCCACATCGGCCGCGAAGATCATAAAGAATGCTGGTAGAGCGATGAACAAAGGCAAACGACTGATGAAATCACCCTTAAGAATCGGCGTTATTGGTTGCATATCACTGGAACGATTGCAACAAAGCTTTCTAGGCTTTATTGCTATCGTGATTGTCGTCCAAGTTTGTGCATTGCCTAGATCGTCCTTTGGGCAGGAAATACGCACTTGGCAAGACAACACCGGTGGCTTCTCCGTAAAAGCAACTCTTGCAAGGCAAGAGGCCGATGCGGTGTACCTTAAAAAAGAGTCCGGCGAAGAGATTCGGGTTCCGAAATCGCGACTAAGCGCCGCCGACTTGAGCTACCTAGCTGGACTGAACAAAACCGCCAAAGCCAAAGAACAATCGATAAGTCCAGCCGAGCGAATGGCGGATCCCAAAGGTACTTTGCCTGCTGGGTCCTACAAGCTAACGGAGCTTCAGGAAAGCATCGGCGTGCCGGTGTATTTGGAAACAGGAGAACTGGATCTGATGGGCATCGAGCTAGATACGGAAATAGCGTTTCCTGAAGCGGAAGACGGAGAAAACTTAGGAGATCAGCTGGAAAAGGCTCTGCGCCCCGAAAAACTTTCTTGGCAAGCTTTGCGAACAGTGCTGCTGGTAAGCACAAGAGCCCACCTGGAAGCAAAAGGAGAAATTGCAATCTACCGATTTCGGAACGCGGCCAACCCATCCCAGGCCATGAACGCAATTCAGACTCAAATTGCTCCCGACAGCTGGCTTGCTAGCGGCGGTACTGGCGTCGTTTTCCCGTCGCCTCCTTTTATTGTGGTGAGTCAGACTCCCGAAAATCAGCGAGCCATTCAGAAGCAGTTTGGAGTTCGCGATCTCCGAGCCTCAACGAATCAGAGAAGTAAGCCAGATAATTTGGTGACAGTGCAAGGAACCATGAGTCTCGATGCGTTGGTCGAGAGTCTTTCAAGCCAGAGTCGGAAAGCAATTCGAATCGACTTGGAGGCTTTGGAGGACCTTGGCCTTTCTGGCGGTCAGCAAGTCGACCTCGATTTACAAAACGTGTCCCTAGAAGATGTGTTGAATTGTGTACTGCGAAGCATTGCTTGCGGCTGGGTTGAAGAAAAGAGCGGAATTACGATTACGACAAGAGACAAGCTTCGCAGCCAACTGGTACAAAAACGGCTCGTTTGCAAATTTGTGCGGCCAGGCCAAGCCGCATCTGCAATGCAGATGCTCATGCAAATGGTTGCTCCGGACACTTGGCAAGCTAGCGGAGGGCAAGGGAGTATAGCCATCGCTGGCGCAAATGCTTTCAACATCAAGCAATCGGCTCCCGTGATGCGGGAATTAGAAAACTTCGTATTCGCACTTGGCAGAGTCCGCTAGGGCATAGAGCATCACGGACAAGCAGTATGTGACTTCGAGCTAGTTGCCAATGTGAGCAGGC
>JBCCEO010000467.1:0-6705 GCA_039030255.1 Planctomycetota bacterium
CATGAAAGAATTTGCCCGCATTTGTACGAACGGAAATCACATCGACAACGTATCAAACGCTTTGACCGCGATGGATCAAGCAGCCTCGATCCGAGTAAAACTATGAGCATACATTCGTAGTGTCACGCATAGCAAAAGAACGAAATGAACAGCAAAGAGCGAAAGAAGGAATCTGCGAAGGATTTACGCGAAGTGGTTTGCGATCCGAATAAGTCATCGTCGACTTGTGGCTTTAAAATCCCAGCGTTTGCGAGCTAACAAAAATCTGGCAGCTTTCGTTTTTTCGTCAAGTTATTCAAAGGGATAGATCCGAGTCCTGCGGTAGTTCCCAGATTCGTGCAGCGCCATCGCTTCCAAGCACTTGGATTCGTCGGAAATTACGGTCCGCACGCATTCCTTGAATGGCTCCAAGCCCGAGCTCAAAAGTCGTTAGGATTTCTAGGGATTCTTGGTCAAGCCAAACGAGGGATGAGCTCTGTTCGGAGTGCGCCATCACAACTCCAGATTTAGTCGGGGAGACTAAATTCATGCAAGGACTTGAAAAACAATAATTTCGCTTCACTGGGCCGTCGTTAGAGATGGTGCGTGCACTGATCGAACCATCTTGGTGTCCCAGAATCAGACGTTGCTTCTCTTCCACGAAAACGAAGGCACTCGCCGGGGATTCATTGCTAAGGTCCACGCAGAACATCGAATCACCGCTTTCCTTGTCCCAGCCACGCACCGTTCCATCCAAGGCGAGAGAATAAAGGAAACGGTCCTCCGGGCTAAACTGCAACTGCATCACCCAGTTGGTGTGTCCTGCAAGCCTACGGACAACACTCCCTGTGCTGACGTCCCAGATATCGATTGTGCCTTCGCGCAAATCGACGCCATTGCTTCGATCAGGCGGTCCTGCGACGATGTGTCCTCCATGAGCGAATACCGCCGGTCGAACTCCTAAAGCGACTGGCATTTCCCATCGAGTCTCAAGTGTATCCAGCTCCGATATACGAAGCATCCAGTCCTCGGCGAAAGATACTAGACTGCTTGATGCATCGTGAGCATCAAGCGATAAGATCCGGCCAGCCTGCGGCCTCGCTTCCTTGACTTGTGCCTTGGAACCCAAACGCCAACTTCGTATGCTTCCGTCCGCGTGGCCCGTGATGGATTGCGCTGTTTCTTCAAGCGCGATACCGTCGGTGAGGTCCTTCAGTTGATCAGCATAGGACCGCTGCCGTTCAATTTCTGGTTTGCCGATAAAGCTTAGGCTTCCGTCAAACAGCCTGATCATCAGACCTTGGTTTTTTTGACAGTGCAGTACTTCAACCACGGCTTTGCTATAAGTTCGTAAAGGAACAGGTCTAGAACTTCGGCTTGAGAAGAATACGGCGCCGTGACGGTTCGCCGTAATCAAGTTTCGTTTGTTGTCCAGACAAACGATGAAGTCAGGTGCATAATCTAGTGTTGGATAATCAACGTTGCGAGCAGTAAGGTAATCCAGGGCCTGCACATCGTTTGGCTCAAAGCTGGCCTGAAACATACGGCCCAGGCGATCGCATGCGATAAAAAATTCTTCGCCCACTGCTTGGCTAAGCTGAACGACCCCGACATTGGAAATCTTGAGCGTATTTAAACGCTTTCCGTTTTCGGCCGATACTTTGTGAACTTTTCCATCAAGGGTTGTGACAATGGCCTGCAGTTCGTTTGGGATTGGCCAGAGCTCAATTAATCTATCCTCGAACTTTTGCTCGGCTAGAACTTTGAGTTTCCGATCGGATAAAACAAGTAGATGGTTCGAACCAGTCGCAAGCAGCCAGTTGCCGTGCTCCAGCCTTTGTAGAACCCCACGAGTACCGCCACGTTTGTGCTCAAGAGCATTCAGAAGCTCCCCGGATCGCGCATCTACTAGACCACACCAATTAGACGCTCCGAGCAAAATGGATTTACCGTCTCGCGAGAACCGCATCGTCTGATACAGTCGATTTGTTAATTCAAAGCTATATGTACAGGACTGTGTGGGGACATCCCAGATCTCCAGTATGGACGAAGTTGTGATCACTGCTAGGGCCTCTGATTCAGGGTGGAGCGCAATAAGTCGGATCGCCCCCATCGACGCGCTTCGCATCTGCGGCCAGTCAATTTGTTGACGCACTTGATCCACAAACCGCCAAACATAATCGCGATCTTCCTCGGAAATGTCCTGAAGCTCCGCGAATGATCGCTCACTGGAGCCGTCTAGTGCATGACTCCAGGCACTGGCGAGAATCTCGCGTTTCAACCTTGAGGCAAGTCGCCTTGAACTTTCGTCGGCCCGTTTGCGTTCTTGCTTCGTCTCGGCAAGTGCCACTTCGAGAGCTTTCGCTTTTTCGACCACGATCCCGTTCGCAGCGCGAACATCGTCAAGGCTTTTCTGAGTTTGAAAGTACGCCCAAGTAAAGGATGCTAGACTGACCAGGAGACAAGCCATGAGTGCCGCGCTGATGGCTGCAGCAACTCTATTTCGACGCATCCATTTGGAAATCCTATACGTCCAACTCGGCGGGCGGGCGACGACGGGTTTCCCTTCCAAGTAATTCTGAATATCGTCACGCAATGCTGCTGCACTATCGTATCTGAGTTTCGGGTCCTTCGAGAGTGCTTTCATTGTGATCCAGTCCAGATCGCCGCGAAGTCTATTCAACCACCGCTGACGATCAGGCTCGGAAAAGTCACGCCAATCCTTCGCCGCATTAACATCCGAAAGCCGCAAGCTCGGTGTTGAAGGACGGCAGCGCTCAAAGGCCTTTCCTAGCTCAAAAAATCCATCTTGAAGAAGCTCTTGCTTAGAAATTGGCGGTAGTCCCGTCAGCAAGACGTAAAGCACAACGCCTAATGAGTAAACATCACTACGAACGTCCGGCAAGTCCTGGGATAACGTCGCTTGTTCCGGGCTCATGTACTCGAGTGTACCGACGATCTGGCCATATTCGGTAAACATCGTCTTGTCGGTTAACGACAAATGCAGTGCCTTGGCAATTCCAAAGTCGATAACCTTCGCAAGAGGATTGCCGGAATCCAAAGTCACCAGCACATTGCTTGGCTTAATATCCCGATGGATGATTCCTTTGCGATGAGCGTGATGTACCGCGTCGCAAACCTGTTGAAACAGACTCAGCGTATCTCGAAGCGAGAGAGAATTTCGCTGGCAGAACTCATCGATGGGCAAACCATGAACCAACTCCATGACAAAGAAGGGCGTTTCTGCTTGGTCGGTTCCAGCATCCAGCACATTCGCTATCGAAGGATGCTTCATTAGAGCAAGGGCTTGCCGCTCCGCCTCAAAACGAGCCAAGATTTCCTTGGACTCCATCCCTGGTTTGATGAGCTTTAGCGCAACCTTTCGACGGATGGGGGCCTTCTGTTGTGCCATGAATACAACGCCGTGCCCACCTTCGCCAATTCTCTGCAGCACCTGATAGTTTCCGATGCGCTTCGGAACCATTGTGCTCTTCTTGTCCGCTTGGAACGTTTCGGTTCTAAGTTCGGAGTCGGCTTGGGAGTCGCCAATTGCCGCCAGGGGTTGTTCCAGGAACTCATTCGTATCACTTTCTAACAATGCGCGAAGCTGTAATGCCAGCCCCGCGTTTTCCTGTGACAGTTGGCCTAATCGCTCTTCCCGTTTTGCGCTGTTTAGGCTTCTAAGTTCAAGAAACAATTCCTGAAGGTGTTGATACTCCTCCGGATTCATTGTCTATTTCCCTTTCCAAGTGGAGATCGCACGTTGTAGATCATCTGAATCTGGGAAGTCCTCCTTTGCGTGATCTACGATCATTTGGGCCAGAGCCTGCTGTCCAGCTTCATACGCGGCTTCCGTCAAAGCAATACGATGGCTTAACTCAAGTTTCTTTTCAGACCGGAGTTTGTTGTAAAGTGACAGTGCCTGCAACTGACCTTTCTTCTCGAACAGTTCCAGGATCTGACTCACCGGATCTGGCTCGCCGACGGTAGACTCTAGGGCAAATACTTTCGTTCTCGCCTTTTCGACTAAGTCATTCAATCCCATTTCTGTTTTTGCTTGAAACTGTAGGCAGAGCAGTTTCTGGCCCTCGCGAACGAAGAGTTTGTCGCCAATTAACGTAGGAGGCACCCAGCATCTTCCCTTCGTCAGTTCATAGCGATGAGTTAGTTCAAGAATTCCTTTGTTTGCATCATACTTCAGCCAATGAAGCATTCCTGTGCCATCCAGCAGAAGATAATCATCTTTGGTTTGAATGACGTTGCCATTACGAAAGTCACGCAATCGCGCCAGAATGTTGCCGGTACTAGCCTCAAAAACAGCCAAGTAGTTTGCTGTTGATCCGAAAGTCAATTGATCATCAAGCATCATCCAGTTGGTGTAGAAGAATTGCAGCCTTCGACTACTCCAGTCCCTTTCGACGCTCCATTGCTCGTCTTGCAGTTGCACCGAAATGCAAATCGTGCCTTGGCAGCCCTGTCCGCTCACCAAGATATGCTGATCATCGACGATCAATGGACTTGGAACATTGGTTAGACCTCTCTCGGGAAGATTGAATCGCCAGAGCTCGGAACCGTGCGGGGCAATACCGAGGATTGAATCCTGCGCAGCCACCAACCATTGCGATTTACCCTGGATGGAGCTCCAAGTTGGTGTGGAATAGGAAAACCCGGCGATTGGGCAAACCCACTGGGGTTGGAGAGACTCGACCGAAAAACGAAAAAGTCCACCGCGTTCGCCGCCGGCTAGAATCAGGAAATCATCTTTGACATCCGGCGCGGGAACGGGACTCGACGAGAATCCAAACTGGACTGGTTCAGCGCCCAACTCCTGAACCAAGTCCACGGTCCACAGTTGCTCGCCATTATTCGCATTCAAGCAGGTCAACTGACCTGTGAAGCTAACGTAGATAAGACGATTTCCGAGAAGCAATGGTGTTGCCTGCGGCGCGGGCTCTGCTCCGCCAAAGGTCTGTTGGTTTTCGCAAAGCGGGCCCACCTGCTCAAATGACCATAACTGCTTTCCATCTTCAGACCGATGCGCCGAAATCTGTGTGCGGACCTGACGCTTTTCAGAATCGGCCCATCCGCCAGATGCAACAATCAAGGCCCTATTGCTTCCGATGACTTGAGCCCGCCCTTCACCGACTTCCATTTCCCATACGGAGGCTAGCCCAGGCTTATGAACCAAGCTGGATTCGACCCGCCATTGCTTCGTGTAGCCGAATCCCGTTAACGGTTGGGCAAGTGCATTCTCTGCATATCCAAGGAAACAAACGAGCAATAGCAGACAAAATGAGAACGGCTTCAACATGGTATTCTCCTAATGAGTGATCAAACTTTACTTAGGAGGAGATACGTTGCTTTAGCCAGGCTTTCGCCATCGCCCAGTCACCGGAAACGGTGCGTCGCGATACTCCAAGTACCTCTGCGGCTTCGGTTTCGCTGAGGCCGCCGAAGTATCGCAGCTCGACCAGCTGGACTTGCCGTGGTGCCAATTGCGACAACTCTTGAAGTGCTGATTCTAGCTCCAGCAAGTCGATGCTGTTTTCAGCTGCAATATGATCGTTCAACTCAATTCGCGATTTCGATCCGCCTCGCTTTTCAGCTTGTCGTCCACGAACTTCGTCCACCAACAATCGCCGAATGACGGTTGCGCAGGCACCAAAGAAGTGCGATCGGCTTTGCCAAGCCAGCTTTTCGTTGCCAACCAATCGAATATAGGCTTCATGAACCAACTCGGTTGGCGAGCTTTGCTCCAGCTGCTCGCCTGAGCTTGCATTCTTGGCAATAATTTTCATTTGCTCGTATACGATTGGCATCAGTTCATCTAACGCCTGACGCTCACCGCTACTGATTCGCCCAAGAATGCTTGTAATATCGCCCGTATTCATCGACTGCTCATTTTCCTCCTAACTATGTCGCGTAATCGGTTTTGATTCTGTGCAATAGATTCTTGGAAAAATTCTCGCTCAACCGCAGACCTGTTGGTTGGGGTTGCAAACCTGACTTAGGCCCAGGGCAACCACGAACTTGCGGAAACTCGAAAAACGACTTCCGCAGCTTCAGCTTCCGCGAATGCAGAACTCCTTTGCTGGTCCGTAGTTGCGTTACTGGTGTTTTTGGGGATCGGGAGGATTGCTCACAACTCTGAAATCCCAGAATTTGAAATCAATCGAATTGCCTTCTTTCGGGCCGATCTCAATCCAGTCAATTTCCGTTGGCCGCTTCGAGTCTGACATGTAGAGTCGCAAGTGAACAAGGCGACCTTTGACGTCCACCGGAACGGTGAGCTCTTGCCAGTCTCCGCCCTTGATCGCAAATGACTGTCGTTGTCCGACCTCAGGAAATTCGTCTTGGTCTTCGGTGCGCCATTGAAGCGTGGCCCGTCCATCTTTAGGTGCGCGAATGCGAATTCGAACTTGGGCGGGACTATTGATTCGTAACTTGGCGGTCGCCAAAAAAGGCTTGCGGCCCGCTGGAGTAATTTGCAACGAACCGTCATTGATTGTCACCTTTGCGTTCCTCGCAATCCATCCGAGCATGAATTCATGGTTCACCGCTTTCGTCGGCTTGCTAGCCTCCAACTTCGGGCGTGATGATTTGTAAGTTGGTGGCATCTTCAAGCCGCCTGGTTGCACTCCGATCTTTGACGGATCGTACTTCGACGGGTCGAAATTGGGATTCGGCCGCGGAACAACCACATTGGCTTCGTTGATATAGTCTTCC
>JBCCEO010000468.1:0-6696 GCA_039030255.1 Planctomycetota bacterium
GGCGCCGCCGGCAACGTTTGCGAACACTCCTGAGAATCGCAAGGGCAAGCCACGTTGGCTAATCGATCAACGCAATAGCCGTCATGGCGCAGACTACGGTTATAACTTGGAAGAGTTTGACGTAGAAGACTATCACAAGCGGTATTGTGAAGCTCTTACGGCCGTGGATGACAACGTTGGACGGTTGATGGAGTATTTGAAAAAGAATGGAATCTACGAAAACACGATGGTTGTCTATATGGGTGACAATGGATTCCAGTTTGGAGAGCACGGTTTGATCGATAAACGCGTCGCCTACGAGGAATCGATTCGCGTGCCGTTGCTGGTGCAGTATCCCAATGGCTTGAAGGCCGGGACGAAGATTGACAAGATTGTGACCAACATTGACATTGCTCCAACCTTGATCGAAGTTGCGGGCGGCACTGGACCTGAGGTCGATGGATCCAGCTTTTGGTCGCTGGCCCAAGGGAAATCGAATGCATGGCGAAACTCGCTGCTCTACGAGTACTACTGGGAGTGGAACTATCCGCAGACTCCTACAATCTTTGCAATTCGGGATCAAGAATACAAATTCATCCGCTATCATGGGATTTGGGATACAGATGAGCTGTATGACATGAAAAATGACCCCCACGAACAACACAACTTGATTCGCTCGGACGAGCATCAGGAAATCGTGGCCAGCATGAGCAACCGTATGTTTGAAATGCTTCGTGATTCCGGTGGCATGACGATGCCGCTGAAGCAGGACCGTGGACGACAGTTTTATTATCGAAATCCCAAACGTGCTGCCCCAGGACAATTTCCCGTATGGTTTTACAACAAACCTGCTCCGGTGACCAAGTAAGAATCTGAGTCTTTTAGATGTGTGATTGTGTTATGCGCAGCAACTTCCTTGCCCCCGCAGTACTAGCTTCCTGTGCCCTGTTTTTCACTTCTAGCGCGCCCCAGCGGTTGTTCGCTCAGGATGATCTGCCCTTCGGTATGGACCTGCCTTCTGAGTCCGTGTTGTTCGGCACGCCAGATAACGACACAGTCAAAACCGAGTCTGACGATGACGGTGTCAAACCACCGCAGGCGGAGAATGATGGGGGTGAAGGCGATGAAGGAGATAGCGCGAAGACACAGGAAACTGTTGAAGTACCGGAATCACAGGAGGAAGAACCAGAATCGGAAATGCAGCAGGAGTCAAACGCTGCGGCCGAAGTAACCGAGATAAGCGAACTGGATTCGGAGGAGCCAAACGAAGGGCTAGATGTTGAGGCAGACGCAGGGGATTCAGACGCAAATCGAGAAGCGGATAGTGCCGAGGCGGATAACGCGGATCCTGACAAGATAGTCGGTGACAAGCCCGGAATGAACGACATCTTGGATGTCAACCAGTTGGATTTAGATCCAGTGCTGCAGCGAAAATATGAAAAAGCAATTCTGATCGATGTCCAAGGTCCCATCTACGGACGCTTCTACTGGTACTTGAATCATCGACTGGACCTCGCGAAGAAGGAAGGTTGCGATCTGGTGATCGTGCGTTTGACTTCTCCTGGTGGCTACGTGGATGAATCGATTGATCTAGGGAAGCGATTAGCCGCAATCGATTGGGCGACAACGATTGTTTGGATTCCCAAGGAGGCGATCAGCGGTGGTGCAATTATTTCACTCGGTGGCGAACGCATCTACATGAAGGAAGACGCGCTGATTGGAGACGCTGGTCCTTTGCAATTCGATGGCACAGGGCAGTTTCGATTCGTCGAAGAGAAGATTGCCAGCGTACTTGCCACTGCCGTTGCAGAACTCGCTGAAAGCCGAGAGCGTCCTGCGGCACTCGCCGAGGCGATGGTGATCCGCAAGTTAGATGTGGTGAAGGTCAAAGAACGCGCCACTGGCAAGACTTTGTATCTCAAAAGGACGCCAAACAAAGGAGATGGTGCCCAGCAAGAAGAATTGGCTGGAATCGACGAGGAAAAATACGAGATCATTGGTTCTGTTCCCGAGACCTTGGAGAACCGTTTCTTGACTCTGGGCGCGGAGCGAGCTACCGAGTTGGGCATTGCGGATGGTAGTTTCGATAGTGAAAAAGATCTCCTGACTGCCTTAAACATTGGTGAGCTTTCGCGCACTGAAATGGTGTGGCAGGATAAACTGGTTTACTTCTTGAACCTGCCGATCATTACGGGGCTACTCTTGGTCGTCGGTTTGATTGCTCTCTACTTGGAATTGGTTGCGCCTGGAATCAGTGTTGCCGGCATGACAGCCATGCTTTGCTTTGGACTATTCTTTTGGAGCCATGCTCTTGGCGGAACCTCGGGTTGGCTCGAAGTCATGTTGTTCGTACTCGGTCTGCTGTGCTTGGCTTGCGAAGTTTTCGTGGTGCCTGGCTTTGGTGTTTTTGGAATCACTGGGCTTGGATTGGTGATCGTTTCGCTGATGATGGCCTCTCAAGGGTTCTTAATTCCTGAAAGTGAAATGCAGTGGGAGCAATTCCAAAGCAACTCCGTTCTAGTTCTCGGTTCCGTTCTGGGCGTATTATGTTTGGTATTCGTTCAGGTGTTTTTGCTGGACTCGATTCCTGGACTGAATCGGTTCAAGCTGGTCGCGCCGGTTGACCAGGCTGAGGCAGCGCCCGCGCAAGTGAGTTCTCTTCTCCAAGGAGCGGCCGCCGGACTGTCCGTAGAGATTGGCGCTGAGGCGGTAGCTGAATCTGACTTGCGACCCTCGGGTAAAATCCTTGTCGAAAACGAACTGCTTGATGTAATCACCGAGGGAGATTACGTTGAGGCCGGAACGGCTGTCGAAGTCATCAGGATCGAAGGCAATCGAATTATCGTGCGCGCGCAGAGAATGACATGATCGCACCTTTGGATGAAGCAGACGACTCCAGCAATTCTTCGGAAGAAGGCGGCGCGGAAAACTACTTCGTCAGTCCGGATGGTTTGTTGGCTCTCACGATCGTCCACGACATCGACGGGGAACAATTGCTCGGATTTCATGGGTTTGACTGGCAAGTTCAAATATCCGTGCTCGCGGAAGTGACTGGTCTGCCTGCCGAACAAGCCAAGCAAGAATTCATTGACGATATTCTCAGCGATAAGCTGCTCATTGCAGTCTTGTATCAACACAATGAGCTCGGGGATATCTGGGTCACCGATGATCCAGAGATGGACAAGAGCTTTTTGAAGCCGAATGAAAAGCTTGAGTTCCGTTACTGGTCTGGGCGGGCGGCCAAGCCCTAACCTGACACCGGCTGTTCCCATTCACAGGTTCGTCCTGCTCTATTCGCGGTTGTAGTCTCCGATTGGAATTAGCTGTTTGTCCGAGGAAGGTTGTAGTTCTAAGCCACCTTTAAAGGGGCCGAAAGCGGGGACGATAAGTTGTTGAGCTGAAAGTACAAAGCATCGGAAACGCAACTTTTCTAAGCGGCTCTGAAGTGCGACGACCGGATGCCAATGCGCTGCAATCTCAAAACTGCCTGTTGGGATTGATTCTCGAGGTGCATGTTTTAGCTCAATTTCGTCCAGCTGAGCTCGGTCATGAATTTCTAAGGCCCATGCTGTTGGGATGTCAACGTTTTGGTCGTGATTGCCGAGTACTAACGTCATGCTGCATTTCGAGTTTTGGGCACAAAACTCTTGAAACATCCGGCTGGTCTCGTCTGATAGTGCGGCGCGATCGTGCAACAAGTCTCCAAGCAAAATGAGTTTTCGCGGGCGACAAGAATCTATTGCAGCTTGCAGCAATTGCAAAGTTGTTTGGGTTGCTCCGTCTGGAACAGGTACACCGGCAGCGCGAAAGGAAGACTCTTTGCCGAGATGTAGGTCGCCGACGAGCAGCGTTTCAAACTCGGCGCACCACACTGTGCCATCAGCTCGTAAGCAAAGCGATCTGTCGGCCAATTCGACTGGGATTGAAGTTTTTGCTTGGGTGACCAAGGCGGATTCCATCGGCATTATGTGAGACAATTTGTGCTTCAAGATGATTCGCTTCGGGTTGCCGCGGCTTCGAGCTGTGAGGTCAGTCTCTCGATTCGCGTACTTAGTTTTTCACTCGACATCTTCATCCTAAGGCGATCGACCAGGATCGGGAAGGCGAGCGGTGTTGGTTTCGGCGGGTAGCAAAGCAAGACTTGGCTACGCTGCATGCGATTCATGGCTTCAGCAATCCGCTCGAACTCAAGTTGCTGACTTAGCACTTCCGCGCGTGCTTGGCGCAGCAGCAGATTATCTGGGTCGTATTGAGTGAAGACATCAAAAAACATGCTGCTAGATGCTTGGATTTGTTTGATCGATTTTCCTTGACCGGGAAACCCTGGACGGATGAGTCCAGCGACTTGGGCGATATCGCGGAACTGTCGTTTATCCAGTTCGGCAGCATTCATACTTTTTTCAAGTTGCTCAAGCAGGTTATTTGTCGAAAGCAGGCCCTCATCCAGCGCCTTCTCGATATCGGGCTCAACTGGCGACAAGAGTTCGATGCCATAGTCATTGACGGTTGAGGCGAATGTGATCGGGCTCTGGCGACTCAAACGCCAAGCCAGAATGGCGGCTAGACCTTCGTGTGCTAGCCGGCCTTCGAATGGGAAAATAAATGTATGAAATCCATCTCGGGTTTTTACCTTTTCAATCAGCAGCGAGTGCTCGTCAGGAATGGCTGACCAGCGTGCTTGCAGCTGCAGGAGCGGCCGCATGGCTTTCATTTCTGGACCCTGCAAAGTGTCGCGGCGAGCCATGCCAAGTTGCTGGCGCACGCCTTCGGCAAGCTGCGTGGAGAGTGGCAGGCGCCCTCCGTGCCAACGTGGAAGCGCGGTAACTGCACCGCGTGCCCGGCGTACCCATGCCGTCATGTCGCGCATGATTACTAGTTTGAGAGTGCGTCCTGCAAAAGTGAAGTTTTCACCAGGCTTTAACTTGGAGATAAATCGTTCTTCGATCGTTCCGAGTTTTCCGCCTTTCAAGAATTGCACTTGTACTTCAGGATCGCTTGCGATGGTTCCGATGCCCATGCGATGCGTTTTGGCGACTTTGGTATCTGCAATGCGGTAGTGCCCTTCTTCGCAGATCAGCCGTTGGAAGTCGGGATAGGCTTTCAAGCTTTCTCCACCGCTGGCGGCGAACTTCAATACCCAATTCCACTGTTCGTCCTCCAGCTTCGCAAAAGCGCGGGTCGTACGAGCCTCAGCCTTTAACTCCTCGGCTTCGAAGCCTTCTCCGCAGGCAACAGTGATGACATGCTGGGCCAAAACGTCGAGGCAATCTGCGAGAGGGATTCGAGATTCAATTGACTTTTCTTGAATTGCTTTCCTGGCAGCGGCGATTTCAACCAACTCTAGAGCGTGGGTTGGAGCAAAGACAACTTGACTCTTGCCGCCCGGAAAATGTCCGCTTCGGCCCGCGCGTTGAAGCAAGCGCGCGATGCCTTTGGGGCTGCCAACTTGGAGAACTTGATCCACAGGAAAGAAGTCGACGCCGAGATCCAAGCTCGAGGTGCAAACGACGGCCTTCAGCTTGCCTGCGTCGAGTTGATTCTCGACCCAAGTCCGCTTTTTTCGGTCGAGTGAACCGTGATGCACGCCGATTTCGCCAGCCCACTGAGGCTTCGCGTGTAAGATTGCAGAATACCACTTTTCCGCCTGAGATCGTGTGTTTGTGAACACTAACGAACTGTTGGCACTTTCAATCGCCTCGACAACAGCAGGTAGTGACTTCAATCCCATATGACCGGCCCACGGAAACCGGTCAACATGTTCAGGAATAAGACTTCGGATCGTTGTCTTTCTTCTTGCCGGAGCACGCACAATGCAACTTTGATGTCCACGTTGCAAATTGGATTCTTTGGAGCCCAGTGCGGCGGCCAAAGCTTCCTCCACATTACCAATCGTGGCCGAAAGGCACCAAGTTTGAAGACCAGGATTCAATCGCCGGAGTCGGGCTAGTCCCAGTTCCGCTTGGACCCCACGTTTGCTGGAAAGTAGCTCGTGCCATTCATCCAGAACTACCATTTGGACCGAAGAAAGTTGCCGATGCGTTTCTGGATAGGAAATCAGCAGAGAAAGACTCTCAGGAGTCGTGATCAGGCAAGTTGGCAAGCGTTCGCGCTGTTTGGCTTTCAAGCTGCTTGCCGTATCGCTGGTGCGGAGTTCAATCGACCACGGCAGCTTCAAATCCTCGACGGGTTCTACTAGAGCAAGACGCGTATCGGCGGCCAAAGCTCGAAGCGGCGTCAGCCACAAGACTCGAATTGGCTCCATCTTCGCTCGCTGCTTGCGTTTGGGTAGCTTTGCTTTGGACTCCCGATCCTGAGGACCGAAGGTTCCAGACTGCTGCATCCACTTTGCAACCCATCCCATCCACACGGCCAGTGTTTTTCCTGTTCCAGTGGGGCTGTGCAGAATTCCGCTGTCGCCGTTTAGAATCGCTTTCCAGACTTTGCGCTGGAATGGAAATGGACGCCGATCCACCGACTGCATCCATTGCACGATGGCCCGCAGAGCCTTAGCTCGTGCTTTCGAGGAACATGGCTTTTCGTCAGGCATTCGTTTCACCAAGTCCTTCGGCATCGAGCATGTCAAGAATATTCTGCAAGCTGTCTGCATCTTCAGGCTTCTTGTCTTGCCGCCAACGATGAATGCGGGGAAAGCGGACAGCAATACCCGACTTGTGACGCGAAGAACGCTGGATTTTTTCGAAAGCCAGTTCCCAGAAA
>JBCCEO010000469.1:0-6695 GCA_039030255.1 Planctomycetota bacterium
AACGAAGTCAGCCCTTGCCTTTATACATACAGCCAATTACTACAAACAGCCAATTACTACAAACAGCCATTTACGCGTAGTCTTCGAGGATAGCATGAGTCACGTTAGCCTTTGCTTGGTACTGCATAATCACCAACCGATCGGCAATTTTGACGGCGTCATTGAACAGGCCTATCAGGATAGTTACTTGCCCTTCCTGGATGTGTTCGAAGAATACGATTCTTTGCAACTTTCGCTGCACACTTCAGGCCCGTTGATGCAATGGCTTGAAGTTCACCACCCCGAATATGTCGAGCGGCTTCGCGCCCTGGTTTTTGCCGACAGGATTGAAATCCTTGGCGGACCACTTTACGAGCCTATCATGACGATGCTGCCTAGTCGCGATCGGGTAGGGCAGATTCAGGCCTACAGCAGTTACCTGAACCGAATATTTCAAACCAAAGTTCGAGGGATGTGGATGCCGGAGCGCGTATGGGAAAGTACCCTCACGCCTGCCATTGCGCGAGCCGGAATCGATTACACGGTCCTCGACGACTTTCATTTCAAGGCAGCTGGCTGGAATGAGGAAGAACTCTATGGCAGCTACCTGACGGAAGAAAACGGCAGCTTACTGCGTGTATATCCTGGTAGCGAACGCCTGCGATATCTGCTGCCTTTCGCTGCGCCCGAAGCCACGATTGACTACGCCCGCGAAATTGCCAATCGCCACCCAGGTGCAGTCCTTGTGTTTGGCGACGACGGCGAGAAGTTTGGAACTTGGCCAAACACCAAAGAACACGTGTATGAGCGCGGCTGGTTGCGGAACTTCTTCCAACTACTCGCTTCCAACCACAGTTGGCTCAAGACGGAAACACTCGCCAACGTGAATAGCTCGCGCAAAGCGCTGGGCAAAGTTTACTTGCCCGAGTGCAGTTATCGTGAGATGACAGAGTGGTCTCTGCCAACCGAGCAGCAATCGCTTTTCGACGAGCTTTCGCATGAATTGATGGAGCATCCGCGCTGGGACGAAATGGCGAGATTCTTCCGCGGCGGCAACTGGCGCAACTTCAAAGTGCGTTACACCGAAGCGAACGAAATGTATTCGCGCATGCTACAAGTTAGTAGAAAGCTAGAAGCGACGCGTCGAACCTGCGGCGACGCCGACCTGCTCAGCGAGATCGAGGATCACCTTTATCGCGGCCAGTGCAATTGCCCTTACTGGCACGGTGCCTTCGGTGGCATCTACTTGCCACACCTCCGCAACGCAATCTTCAGTGAACTGATCGCAGCGGACAACAAACTCGACTATTTGGAAAACGGTCGTGGCGAGTGGGTCGACGCAGCCAGCGACGACTTTGATCTCGATCAGCATCCTGAAGTCCGCTTGGCCAACGATCAGTTGATTGCCTACATCGCGCCGACTCAAGGTGGAATGATGTACGAATTGGATGTGCGCGAGGCGCAGCATAACTTGCTGGCCACCATTCAACGACGCCCGGAAGCTTACCACGCAAAAGTACGTCAGGGTAACACGCAGCCAGAGGGCGAAGTCTCCAGTATCCATGATCTGGTCGTTTTCAAGCAAGAAGGACTTGACCAACGATTGCAGTACGACAAGTTCCCTCGCAAGAGTTTCTTGGAGCACTTCTTTGACAATGATGTTGCGACCGCAGATGTAGTAAGCGGAGACGCCATGGAGCGCGGCGACTTCGTTGCTCAGCCATTTGAAGCCAAGCTGCGTCGCGCGGCAAGCAAAGTCCAATTGCAGCTCAGCCGCGATGGCAATGCCTGGGGAATCCCGCTGCGGCTGACCAAAGCACTGACACTGGAGGCTGGCAGCCCATGCATTCAAGTCACTTACCTGATCGAAGGCCTTCCGCGCGATCGCGAATTGCACCTAGCCCTAGAATGGAATTTCGCTGGCATGCCCGCTGGAGCCGACGATCGCTTCTTCTATGATTCTGAAGGCAATCAACTCGGCCATCTTGGAACTCAACTCGATCTCCACGAAACCCAACACCTGGGCTTCATCGACCAGTGGCAAGGCATCGACGTCCTGATCGGCCTAAATCGACCGGCAGGCATTTGGACTTTTCCCATCGAAACGGTCAGCCAAAGTGAAGCCGGCTTCGAGTTGGTGCATCAATCACTTTGCGTCATGCCTCACTGGCTCATTCAAGGCGACGCCGAAGGTCGCTGGTCCGTCCAAATGCAGATCCGCATTGCCAACAACAAACAACCCTGCGTGGTTGCCGAGCAAGTCATGCAATCCATCGTCATGCCGATGACAACTGAAGTTTAAGGCTCTTAGTCCCAAAGGAACGAGATGCTGTTGCCGCGTGTATAACGACGAGGCCACGTGCCGTACGCCAGCACGCTGCACAGACTCAGCGTCCTTCAACGTTTGCTAGACACGAGTCCTTAAAAGCCAGTCAGCTAAGTCCGTAGTTCCTGCCTTTATTGTCGAATCGAACTCATACAGAGATTCAATCGCAAGGTCTCGCGTTGGGGAATCGGATGAAGGAAATTTGCGTCTTTGCAGAGTCGGTGCCGCCCAACTCTTGTTGGCAGTTTCCCACGCCACCAAGGCAACCGCTGTTGTAAATTCACCTCCGGCTTCTGCGCTCCGCTCAACCGCGTCGTCCGCCTGCCTCCACGGCGTAGGTGGTAAAGATAGGCGGAATGCTTCCGTCGCCAGAACAGCGCCGAACGAGGGGACCATCCCACGGTAACTGGCGCGAGCTTCTCCTTCACCAAGAGGTGAATTCAATTGATCGATGACTAACAAAGCGTCGACCGCTGATACCCACCCGTCTCCGCTGGGATCGACAAATGGTGGCAAGGGTGGTCCGTCATACTCATCAACTTGACGTTCCCCTGGTGTATTGAGACGATCAATTACTAATAGAGCATCAATCGCGGAGACGAATGTGTCCCCGTCGACGTCGATCGGCAGGTCAATATTGTGCCATGGCGATACTACCCGAACGCGACCAACCTCCGTTGGCGCGGTTTGTACATTATTCGCATAGTCGGTAGCGATTGAGTAGAACTGATAGCTTTTCCCGTAGTCGCCTTCGAATGTGGCTTGTTGATCAGTCGTATTGGGAATCCACAGATCGTAATTGCTGTCGCCCTGACCGAAGTATATCGAGAAATCGGAAACTCCTGTACCGTCGGGTCCATCGTCTCCCTGCCAGACGACGGAGAACCGTTTTTTCCTTACGATATCCGATTCTGTGTCTACAGTGCTAGTTGGAGGAGAACGATCGTCAGTCCATTCTCCCCATGCGTAACTTGACGTCTGCTTTGCAATGACGTTTGCATCCATCAAGTTCATATTCTGATCGTAAATCAAAACGGGAGAAACTCGGTACGGTCCTGATGCCTGATTATCGACGAAAACCGACCCTGGCACTGTGAAGTCTAAACTTCTATCACCCGCTGCAAGGTCAAAACGCCCTCTTAAATCCGTAAGTTTGTTTCCTTCCCAATCTTCCAATTGCCCAATCGCAATATAGGATCCCAAAGTCTTGACTTGAACGGGTATAGAGAGGGAAAGCGCATCAAAGATCCCGTCGGAATTCTCGTCTAAGATTTCATCACGCATTGAATTGCCGACGTTGACGTCCGGCTCCCCCAACTCATGCATCTGAAAAGCCGGTGTCGTGTAGGCGTCCCAAATAAAGTCGAGTCGTTGTCCGTTGCCGGTCTCTTTGATCGTCAATGCCTTTAGGCTTAGGGCCCCAGCAACGTCGCTCATTACCAAATTTTGCACTGGAAACGATAACACCTGTGTGTTGCCGCCAAGATTGAGCTGTGAATCCGTTGATACTTGCCCAAGATATTTGCCATCTTCGGTATATAAGAGACCTGAGATGGTAGCAGGGAAATTGTCGGAATACGCCTGTACAGCGAACTCAAATTCGAGCTGTTCAGGTACTCCATCCCCGTTCGTATCTACAAGCGAAGAATGAAGGACATTGTCAAACTCCACTTCTCCCCGAGGAGCAAATTCACTTGCCAGATAGTTTTGGGTGGAGTAGACATCCTCTAAAACCGAATCAAAGTCTGCACCGCTTAGACTCAGGTAGTCGAGCTTCAGAATGCCGTCGGTTCGTCGGCGACGGATCTCTGAGCCGTCAAAAGGAAGCACAATTTGATGCTGTCCGGGATCCAGTTCAACCGTGGAAATAGCATGTAGAGCATTGGAGTTTGCGTCGTAGAGGGTACCAGCAAGCGTGTAGCTTCCCGCGTGCTCAACGGTAATTCCAAGTTGAATCTCCAACGTCTCTGCTAATCCATCGTCATCTTGATCCACCCCATTTTCACCCATGACCCCATCGATCGATGCCGCTTCCCCTGTTTCAGACCTTCCATCTGCCCCGTTGATCAGGCGTAGGAATGAAGGTGTCGTGTTCTTACCCGGATTGGCATGATCGTTTTCATGATCAGGTACCGCACTTGTCAGCCAACGCTCCATCTCCATTGGTACGGGAATCGCGTTGATTTGGACTAGTCGCGCCAAAGTTTCTTCATCTCCCGAAACATATGCAAGATCGTCGACGGAGATACCTGGAATTCGTGCAAGCCAATCAGAACGAAAGGTAGCTGGATTGTCATGCTCAAATGCAATTCCATTCCTCGCTAGCCAAAACTCTAACTCGTCAGGAACATTGTCAAAGTCTGAATCGGCTAATCCAAAGTCTTTGTGTGCATGCAGGTGCATGTATTTATGCACTAACTCGTGCCGCAGCGTACTTGCTACCAAGCTTACACCCGACAAGCACTTATAGGTGCTCGATGAAGAGTCGGAAGGGTCGCTTAGACAGTCTCCTCGATCCTGGGGACTCGGTGGAGCGGGTAAGCTGATCCCCATTTCATTCAGCGGAAGTTGGACATCTGCTGATACCGCTTCCGATGCACCATCCAAAAGAAAAATCGACGTTGATCGCGGTTTATACAAACCGTAACCTCGGCCAGGAGCATACTTCACTTTCTCGACCTGCCCGTGACGCGTAGCCATATCGCGGGCCCAATAATCAAACCAGTTCGGATCGCCATCAAGATCGTGATCTCCGTACTTACGAAAAAACACTTCGAATTGCTCCGCAGAAGCCACGCCTTCGTCAACCGTACCAGAACTGCGGTCTATTACATGCAAGGAAGCGACCGCCAAGTGTTCATCACGATGCGAATCAGGGGGCACCCGAAACTTTGGTGAATGAATGGAGTGTGAATCGACTTTCGAAAAGCCCTCAACCATTGCGTAGGTTGTGCCAGTTTTGGCTGCAAACCAATCCGCATCGACGACGTCGTAACGCGCAAAACAGCGATGAAACTCGGAGCTTGAAAGCTCGGCAACCAAATATGCCGATCGTTGCGCCGTAACCTCATGCGTTAAGGCAATTCCATTTGACAATGTTCCTGCGGGAACCCCGGTGAATGCTGGCTCAACGTGCAGATCAAGGATTTGCGGTATGGAGTTTTCAAATAGCAATTCGGAACGGACAATGTTATTGCTTTCATCCGATTCAGCTACTCGGTCATTCGAATCCAGCACAACGAACAAACTTCCTCCGACATAACTTCCGTATGTCGCACAAAGCGATTCCCAGGTGAGGAGGCGAGAGTAAGAGCCGACTTTCGAGTCGGAATTCCCGAGCAATTCTTCGTAGACCAGTGTGTCGTTTTCATCTAACGTTTCGTCGTGTGAAAAAAACAGCTGTACGTTGGGCTTGATGCTCTGCTTTATATCGCTGGAGTGAACTTTCCAGCCAAAGTTAATGCCACTCTCGTCTAGTATCGGGGGCTCAACCTCCAGGTCTGGATACTCAGCCCACGCATTAATTGTGAATTGCAATCGAGCGTCACCATCAATCGTGCCCGATTGGTGATTATTGAACAGTGACCACGATTCGGCCTCCAATCCAGGTTGCCACCAAATTGCTTTATAAGTGTGGCCATGCAATTGAATACCGTCCACGTCACCGTCGGCATACTCGTAGTAACTGCTGTTCGCAGTATTGTCCGTTGAGAAGGAGTACGAATCAATCTTGCTACCTGAAGTATCCCTAAGGCTCAGTCGAACCCCGTCATTGCTCCGCCACAGTCGCGCTTCAATAGCCGTGCCAGCATATGAATCAAAGGTCATCGAGTGGTCAATCGAACCTTCGATCTGAATGTCGAGATGGTACGGAGTGTCTCCTGCGCCGCGTACGTAAATCGCAAGGTCGCCAGAGGCACTTTCCGAACCACGATCGAGCCAACTCCCGGTGTGCAAAAAGTCTGCCTGCATTAGACCTTCGTAGGTATAAACAGTCCGACCATTCGAGCTTGTTTCTCGAACTGCACCTGTGCTAATCGCCGCGCCGGTAGAACCTGAGATCCGATGATCAAACGAGGACTCTAATGCACTGTCAAAGGAAAAGGTCTTTCGTGGGCCTCCCCTCTCTTCAACAACGCCGTCTCGGAACTGGAACAGAATGTCGGGGGCAGCTAACACGAGTCGGCGTTCTAACGATTCGATGAAGAGCCTACGAGTGGGGATTCGCATACGATGCGTCGGTGAGTTTTTTGCCATTACCGCAGACAAACCTCGTCCAAAGTACACAGGAGAGCCATCGGAACGATTTATTGCTCCGGGTTGTCACTATTGTACAAGAAAGTTCGGGCAAAAACACTTGCTGCTTTCACATTCCGCGACGGGGCGAGCC
>JBCCEO010000470.1:0-6688 GCA_039030255.1 Planctomycetota bacterium
CCGCGTCCCATTTTGGTGGAGGTTGACCAATTCCGATTCTAAGTCTGGCAATCGATTGGGTTCCAAGCGATCGCAAGATATCCTTGAGTCCGTTTTGCCCGCCGGCAGATCCCTTCATGCGAGCTCTCAATTTTCCCAAGGGTAGGGAAAGGTCATCGCACACAATCAGGAGGTCTTGCTCGACGTCCACCTTGTAGAACCGGCAAAGCGGAGAAACGCATCTACCGCTGCAGTTCATAAAGGTGAGTGGTCTTACCAGAAGCATTCGAGTTTCGGAAACTGTCAGGCTACTGATTTCCCCTTCAAACTTTCCGTTTGGTAGGGAAGCTCCAAGCTTCTTCGCCAAGGCGTCGATGACTTGGAAACCGATGTTATGTCTTGTTCGGTTGTACTTGGGGCCAGGATTTCCTAGCCCAACTACGATTTTCAATTTATCTTCGTTGTCGGCCACGTGTGTTCTCTAATCGTCACGGGCCAAGGACTTGTTCGCAAGAGATCTAAAATCGCTTACGATTCCGCTTGCTGTGCTTCTTGTTTAGCAGCAGCCGCCGCGAGTCGAACAGCCGTTGGTACAGGGATATGGACGACCACTTCGGTGGCGTTGGTGACAACCGTCGCGCCGTCAGGCAGTTTCACGTCACCAGCTTGAATCGATTCACCCATATGCAATTCACTGATGTTGACTTGCAAGTTCTCAGGGATACTGCCAGCCGGGCAGGAAATTATTAATTCTTTTACCGGGAAGGAAAGCTTGCCACCTTCACCGATGCCAGGCGCTTCACCATGCAATTCAATTGGTAGGGTCACGTCGACAGCCTCTGTGGCCGAAACACGATTCAAGTCGATATGAAGGACATCGATACCAAATGCGTCCCATTGGACGTCACGCAGGAAAGCGGTCTCGTTTACATCACCAGTCAAAGTTAGCAACTTTACGCCGTGCTCGATGACGCGCTGTATCGCATCGCCGCTAACGGAGAGGTTTACATTTTCTTCGCCATGTCCATATAGGATGGCAGGGATTTGGCCAGTGCGGCGTAACTTCTTCGAAGCAAGGCTACCTGTGCCTTCACGCTTCTTTACTTCAACTGTCTCAGTGCTCATGGACCATCACGTCAATTATTGGTTCTTGAATTTCCTGACCACTACCGATCTTGCGCGGCTGGGTTTTAATTCGGCAGCAAGACCCGGGGGGCCTCAGGGATAGACCTATCACGGCAGACTTTACCCACAGGAAAAATCGAATCGGCAAGTATCCCAAATCGTCAACTTCTTTCAAGAGCAACCTGCGAAACAGATTGCTCGGATTTGGAATTCTCTGGGCTTCCTAAAATTCCGCGAGGCCAAATGGCTAGCTTAGCCGGAGTTTGCAAAACCCAAAGCTTGGTCGGTTCCGGTAAATTGGGCTGGTAATGCCTGTCGAAGGCCGGAAAATCCTTATCTCGGCTTGTCCCAATGTCTATCGTGAATTAGCTTCACGCCCTTCGTGCAACTATTGCCAAAAAGTAGTCGAATAGCCCATATGGCCAAGAAAAAACAGTCATTACAGTACATCGAGCCAATCGGTCCGCGGGTTTTGGTTTTGAAAGACGAGCCCAAACGGGAGACGAAAGGCGGTATTGCCCTCCCGGACGCTGCGGAAATCCCGACCATCACTGGCCGTATTGTGACTATTAGCCAGCAAGTTGAGCATGATGACGATGTGCCGCTGCGGCAGTACGACAAGATTCTTTTCCACCCCAAGAGTGCCATTCCGGTCGATTTTGAACCGGACAACAAGCACTTTGTTGTCCCAATTGAGGACATCGTGGCCGTTTTCCGTAGCGACGCGCCGGAATAACTTTGCGGCCATTTTTTTGCCGCGATTGCTCGGTGAGATTGCAGAAGGAGAGTTGGGGAAAACTGTTGAGGTTCTATGGCGGACCGCTGTTCTGCTATGAAGGAGAGAAAACAGTTGGGGACACCGTCCCGACAATCTGAAAGAGCCCTCTCCGTCGCTCAGGCTCCGACTCTCCCAGAATTGCTCGCTGCACTCGCAAAGGGAGAGTAGCTTGGGGGGAAAAGTTGGAACAACTGTTCAACTATGGAAAAACAGTCGGCGACAACTGTTCTACATTCGGGAACCTAGTTTTCGCTGGTGCGGAACATGGCGCTTATGGATTGATCATGGTGGATGCGTTTGATGGCTTCTGCCAGCATGGGCGCGACGGAAACGACCTGGATCGAGTTCAGTTTCTTTTCTGCGGTTAGCGGAATGGTATTGGTTAGGCAAAGGGAGCGAATCGGGGCCTTACTCAGGTTCTCGATTGCATTACCGCAAAGTACTCCATGCGTAGCGGCAAGGTGAATTTCTTTGGCGCCGTTCTCGTGCACGAGCCGGGCGGCTCCGCAGATCGAGCCGGCAGTACTGATCATGTCGTCAAACATCAGGCAGACTTTGCCTTCGACGGGACCGCCGATAATGTTCTTCTGGGATGTAGTTAAAGCGTTGTCACGGCGTTTGTCAACGATCGCTAGTTTTCCGCCTAGGCGTTTGGAGTGCCCAATTGCACGCTTGATGCTGCCTTCATCCGGGCTGACCACAACTAGCTCATCGGAATCGTATCCCATGTCTTCAAAATAGCCATTGAGTATCGGTGCCGCATAAAGGTGATCGACGGGTACGTCAAAAAAGCCTTGGATCTGCGGAGCGTGCAAGTCCATCGTCAAGACTCGATCGGCCCCTGCCCGAGTAATCATGTTGGCTACCAATTTGGCCGTGATCGGAGTCCGCCCCTCATCCTTTCGATCCTGCCGCGCGTAGCCAAAGTAGGGCAAGACAACGGTAATTCGTGCCGCACTAGCTCGCTTGCAGCTATCAATCATGATCAACAGCTCGAGCAAGTTGTCGTTCACGGGCGGGCAGGTCGGTTGGATGATAAAAACATCGCGTCCGCGTACGTCGTCCTCGATCTTGCAATAGTTTTCGCCGTCGGGAAACTTGCCTAGCGAAACAGAGCCAAGCGGGAGATGGAGGAAGCCGCAAATGTCCTGAGCAAGCGGAGTGTTGGCTCTGCCACTCAAGATTTTTAATTCACGCATGGGTTCGTAGTGCCGATTCGCTGTGGCTATTTGAGGAGAGGGACGAGAAGCAAGTAGGTTGAATTGGCTTGTCGCTTCGAAGTGCGCCATGAAGAAGCTAACTAAACTTCAGGATAACCCAATTCCCGCATTTTTGCTTCCACGATTGCCAATTCATCAATGGTGTTGATGCTGAAAGATTCGCAAGACTTCAGCACGGGTAGTGCGTCCACGTCGCGACCGTCTTTACGGAGAATCTCTGGGCAGTCCGTCAAATAGTATTCACCTTGGGAGTTGGAGTTCCCGAGTTGCGATAGTGCCCAGAGAAGTGCTTGACAGTCAAACATGTAGGTCGACATGTTGACTTCCTTGATTTCCAGCTCTGCATCGCTGGCATCTTTGTGTTCAACGATTCTTTCGAAACGGCCATTGTCGCCGCGAACAATGCGTCCCAGGCCTTTGGGATCCTCTTTAAGCAGTGTCCCGAGTAGGCAGGACCAATTGCCATTTTGAAATTCCGTGAGGATTTCGGATACCGAGCTAGATTGAATGAGGGGCGAGTCGCCAGCGACCACCATTACGGGCCCTTTGTGTTGGGCTAGCAAAGGACGGCAGATCTCGACTGCATGACCTGTTCCCAGTTGTTTTTCCTGCATCGCGAACTCCACGTGCTCGCGGCCGGCCAGTTCGGCTTTGACGTCGTTGGCGCGGTACCCAACTACAACGATACTTTTCTTGATATCTGCTTCGGCCAACGAATCCAGGACCCAATTCAGCATCGGGCGACCAAGAGCAGGAAACAGGAGTTTGGGAAGATCGCTCTTCATCCGGGTGCCACGCCCTGCGGCTAAAACCACGGCGATTGGGTCACTCATTCAAGGAACTCACAAGATCCAGGGATTGGGTAGATTGGGATTTATCGCCCGCAGAATGCCATCAACTCCTTACCGCCCAACTGGACTGCGAGGGCGGCGCGATCGAATCCCAGGAGGATATCGAAACGATTCAAGCTGGCGAACCGATATCTTACAGACTGGTTCTTGGTAGTAATAGTTCTATTCAGGTTGCGTCGCGGCCTAGTCAACTCGACAGGTTGCAGAAAGCAATTGACCATTTTGGATTCGCCGAGTAATTTTACGGGACTGTTATGCCGAACAGCCAGTTCAGACGAGTTTTAAACCCCGATACAAATTTAGATATTAAGAGTCTTATGAGCGGAAGTGAAAGAAAGCGTGAGCTGCGTCGTCGTCGCCATCGCAAGAAAAAGGTCGCAAAGTTAATCGAAAAAGCCGGCAAGGCGAGCGCCTCCGACAAGGCGGTAATCGCAAATAAGCTCCGTCGTTTGACCCCCGGAGCAGAAGTACTTATCGCCGCCCATGGAATTGAGAAGTAACACCCGCCAAGGCGGAGAACTTCTTTCGTGCCACGAGCAAGAAACTTCTTTCAAAACCAACCCGTTGCGCGAGCAAGGATATTTTGCTTCCTTGTTGACGAGACGGGTTTTTTCATACAGCGTTTTTGTATCGCAAAAAAGGCCGCGCAGGATTGCGGCTGGCTAGAATCCGCCTGGGGATTGGAATTCGTTGTAGTCGTCGAATTCGTTGTGGCGGTCTTGAGCGCGGTCTTGAAATCGTGTGAAGTCTTTTTCCCACGTGAGCTCTACTTCTCCAACCGGGCCATTCCGTTGCTTGGCCACGATTATCTCTGCTTGCCCAGCGTAGTTGGCCGCTTCGTCACCGCGATGGTAGTATTCTTCCCGGTGCACAAACATGACTACGTCGGCGTCCTGCTCGATCGCACCCGATTCTCGAAGGTGGCTCATACGAGGACGGTGATCCTTGCTGTCTTCGGCTTGTCGATTGAGTTGCGCTAAGCAAAGCACGGGAACTTTTTGTTCTCGGGCCAACCCTTTCAGGCGTCGCGCAATTTTTGCGACTTGTTCCTGACGTGGATCACGTGGGTTGTCCGGTTCAATGAGCTGCAGGTAGTCAATGACGATGAGACCGAGCCCTTTCTCCCGTTGCTTGATTCGTCGAGCCACCGCGGAGATTTCGCTCATCGTGCGACTGGGCGAATCGTCGACAAAGAGAGGGGCGTTGCTTATCTCGATTGCTTTCTCGACCAAGCGTTTTCGATCCTCTTGCGAGATCGTTCCATTGCGGAGACGGTGACCATTGACGCGTGCGACGGAACAAAGGAGACGATCTGCAAGCTCGATTCCCGACATTTCCAGGCTTACAAAGAGCACGGGAGCTCGTCCAAGGAACGAAACGTTTTCGGCAATATTGAGAGCCAAAGCTGTTTTGCCCATCGACGGACGTGCTGCCAGAATTACAAGTTCGCCATTGTGAAAGCCTCCACTCATGGCGTCGTAATCTGCAAAGTGCGTATCGACACCGCCGACGGCATGCGTTCCTTTCATTCTGGCGTCGATGCGCTCCATCGCTTGCTTTAGCAGGTCGTTGATGGATTCGGCAGCTTGGCTAGATCGCTCGTCTTGAATTTGCAAAACGCGCTGTTCGGCTTGGCTAAGCAGATCTTTGGGATCCTGCGACTCGTCGTAAGCGTCTCTCAAGATGCTCGTGCTCGCCTCAATGAGCCTTCTTAGGGTCGCTTTGTTACGAACAATTTCAGCGTAGTAGACTGCGTGCGCGGCATTCGGAACACTGTTGGCCAGTTTGGCCAAATACGCACTGCCTCCGACCGCTTCATAATCTTCGTTGGTCTTTAAGCGGTTGACCAAGAGAGTCACGTCAATCTTCTGATTGGCGTCAATCATCTCAGTAATGTGTTGATAGAGTTTTCGGTTTGCGTCGTCGTAAAAGTCATCCGGACTAACCACCATGACTAGGTCGTCGCAAACGTCAGGCAGCAAGAGGATACTTCCAAGGACGGCGATTTCTGCCGAAACGTCGCAGGGAGGAGCACGGTCGAGGATGGGTTGAGAAGCAGGCTTTTCATCCTGTCGTCGAAATTTTCGTTCCGGCGCCGTGGCCATGGCATTTTCCTGAGTAGCAGCGGATTGTTTGAACCTGGAGCCGGGAATGCAGTCTTGGGGCAAGGCTCGGAATTGCTTCACACCAAATCGTGCCGTAAGTCCGTCGATTCTAGCGGGCGTCAGCAAAATCGGCAGGTGAGGTCAAGATTTTGTGCTTCGCGACTGCGAGCTCACCTTATTTAGTTGGAAACTTGCTCCCAAGTCGATCCACAAAACTCGCTCTGTCGATGTGGACTATTCGTCGGATTCTCTTCCGATGGAAATCCAAACGGGGAGGCTGCTTATCATTTTTCCTTCCGCAGTTTCGGCTTTGGCTTGCAAGCGAACCGGGCCGGTGCCAAGTGCCGTCAAGTCAATTGATAGATCGCCCTGCTCTCCTCGGCTCATCGCGATTTGCTCCCAATTGTTCCAAATAGAAATGCGTTGGGCTCCAGGAGCTTTGACCGCAATCTTGATCTTTTCTAGGGCAGGCGGTATCGGAACCACTTGTTTGCCAAATTCGTCAATAGGCTGCGGCAGATCTTTGGGAAGTTGCATTTCGATAAGTTTGGGATTGCCGATCCAAAACGGCATCATGAATTGGCTGCTTTGGGCGAGTGGGTCATCGGCGACGAATTTCAAAGTGAATTC
>JBCCEO010000471.1:0-6657 GCA_039030255.1 Planctomycetota bacterium
ATTTTCTCACACGCCGTATAACCGTCCATCTCAGGCATTTGGATGTCGAGAATGGCGAGATCTGGCGAGTGTTTACGGGCCAGCTCAACCGCTTCGACACCATCGCAAGAAAGGATGACTTCATAGCCAGCCCGCGTAAGTGCTCGTTGAACGTAGATGCGAACAGTGCGGCTATCGTCCGCGACAAGGATGCGTTGCATTTGGAACTCCATTGTGATTTGCACCGTGCGAAAAACGCGTTGTGCATCACAGTCTGTGGTTGGCTTCGGTAGTCCGGCTATCTACGTGAGACCCGTGACTTTGCGTCCCGATTTCGCAATCGGTTTGCCTTTATCGGAAAACCACGTCGAGTTCCCATCCAGGGACGGAAAGTGTTGCGTGGGTCGACCGATGGTACGCTCAAATGGCGCCCATCTGAAACATGCGTTAGATTTCCAGCAAAGTCAATTCAATTTGAAGCTTGACTTAGAATTGCGGAGCAAAGCAGAAAAGATTTCATCCATAAATTGCATGTTGGTGTATCTACATGCTAAATGGAGATTTCAAGAATCAAGCAAGAAAGTCGGTATGCAACTTACAGCCCGATGCGTGGCCAGCAACAACGTGTGATGATGTGCCCGCCGTCGAAAGATTGGAAAACTACCAGTGCTCCGGTACCTTGTTCATTGAGAGGAACTTCATCTTCCAGTTGTTGAGCCCATTGTTCCGCCGTCCGTCCGTTGGCTTTTAGGACAAAAAGCTGAGGTTGAGTTCGGTAGCCTTCTTGGGATGTTACTAGTAGGGTTTTCTCGTCAACAATCGCAAAAACCAATTTAAATTCGTCAATGTAGTTTGTGAAAATCTGCCGTGGCGTTCGCTTGTAAGTCGTAATCAGGCCGGTCGTTCCAGGTCCAATTCCTACCTTTGCGAGACTTGGCCAGTCAAACCATATGTTCACTCCAACGCTTCTGCCTACTCTTGAGATTGCTTGACCAACCGGGCCCTCCTGCACAGTAAAAATTGACAGTTGCCTATCCAGATAGTCGAGCTGCTGTTGCTGGACAAAGGCGACGGTAAGGCTGGCGGGAGAATAACCTTCTAGGCCGGGAGTCTTGCCAGCCGCGACACGTAAGTTCTCCAACAGGCGGATTGCTCGAAACCACGTCACACTATCAATTAGTGTCGCGTCATACTTGAGTTTAGTTCCGTCCAGCGACCAACCCTTGGCCGTACCTGGAAACAACTTGTCCAAATTGGCCAACATTCCTTGGAGTAAATCCGGGGATTCGGTTAGTTCTGCAAGGTCAAAGTCTTCAGGTAACAACTGCCGCGCTTTGTCGTCGGACCCGCGTAGCTGCAGGTGATCGCTACGCGCGATCCATTGTGCTTCGACGGCTCCGGCAAGTTTTTCCGAAAGATTAGCAGCCGTAGTGTTCTTGAACCTGCCAAGCTCCACCGTCTGATTGCGATCCAAATTGGCTGCTGCAAGTGAATCAAGGCTCACGCGAGTTGGCATGCCAACAGCATGTGTCCAAGTGTTGATCACTCCGGCCAAGGTTTGCTTGCCACTGATGGCGATGCCTGGAATCTGTATTTCGCGTCTTTCGTTCCAATCTACGGGCGGCAGGGGCTCACGGCCAAAAGAGCTACGCAGTCCAAGGTCTTCGGCGGTGACTGGCGGAGGACCCATTTGTACACCGCTAGGTGGGATGGTGGGTGTGAATTCATAGTCCAAAAGTTGCGCGAATTTTTCCAAGGTTGTGTTGGTTAGATTTTCCTTAACCCGCTCCGTTTCATCTTTCTCTTTATCGATGTCCGCTTGCGTTTGGAACGGATCGTTGACTTGGAAATTCTCCGCTTCGCCGCCCGTCGCTGGCGTTTCGGGAAGCAGACCGGAATTAGGATCATTTCCGGGCGCGTTAGGATCAGTGCTTTCACCTGGGTTCGAGCTGGAATCAGGCACTGAGTCGCCTTGGTTTTCTGGCGGTGTTCCATTGCCCGCGGGGGAGGGATCTAGGTCCTGCGGCGTACCGTAGTTGTCGTCTCCGTAACTTGGTAGTACCGAGTTTGGCCCGCCGGAGTTCGTCTGCGCATCTGGATCGACGTCGGCGTCAGACTTGTCAGGGCCAACGACTTGTTCGTTCGGCTGTGCCCCTTCATTATCAGCGATTTCCGTCCCGGTGTCGTTGCTGTACCAATTCATGAAAGCCAGGAAGGCCACGACGGCCAAGCCGATCCCGCCGGCCCCCATGAATCCGACCAGTAGATATTGCTTCGTCTTGGTGCTCGATTCCGAGGCCCATTCATCCGAAGGCAGGATTGGCTCCTCGGGCTGCCAACTTTCTACGGACGCTGGTGGTGCCTCTTCCAAAGCTTCAAGCTGGAAGTTTTCATCTGCGAAAGCGGAGGGCAGTTCGCCCTGAGGCTCTTCAAGGCCGGCTGGTGCGATTCCTTCCTTTGTCATCGCCATGGAGTCGACAGGGGCGCCGGAATTCGCGACGGTTATTTGCTGAGGAGCCGCGATCATGACCAATGAATCGCACTTGGGGCAGTTTACAACTTGTCCAATGAGCTTTTCATTGCGCACCTTAATGCGGCTTTGGCATGTGGAGCATGTGATGCTAAATGGTTCCACGTGATCTCCCCCCAGATAAGCTCTATGCGGCAGAAAGTCCAGGATACAGTCCGTTGTTGGTTGCACTGCTGAAACTCTACACGCCAATCCCAATATTGTAGGCAAAAACCGTTCCAATCGAAGCTGAATCCGAGATTCCTTGTTCGCTCCGCTCTGCTTGTCGCGGATTGGTTCGGGTTGTGCTACCAAATTGCTCGTTTTACCCTGAGATTTCCCGAACCACAGCAACGACCGCTTGTCGAATAAGCTCGCGTGCTGAAAATGTTTTTCTAGCTCGAAGCTGCTTGCCGGAGGCTTCAAAAAGTCAATTCGACAGCAAAAAAGGGCGAATGCGGCAGATTGCAACACCTGCCCATCTTGAATACATCTCCCAAGGACTCGAAATGCTTGCCAAAGAAATCAAGCCAGGCTCGGTCGTCGTCGACAATGAAGTTCCCGTGATCATCGAATCAGTAACAGTGCAAACGCCTAGTGCACGCGGCGCTGCGACACTCTACAAGTTCAAGGCCCGGAATCTGATTACGAAGCAGAAGATCGACTTAACACTCAAAGGCACCGACAATCTTCCTGAAGCCGATTTTCGCAAACGCGTCGTCAAGATGATGTACAAGGATACTGATGACTTGCACTTGATGGACCAAGAAGACTTCAATCAGTACAGTATGCCATTGGCTGATTGCCCAGAGCAATTGAAGTACATCACAGAAGAACTCGAAGGCGTGTACGCATTGATCTATCAGGACGAATGCGTCGGCCTCCAACTTCCAACGTCAGTTGAACTCAATATCACGCAGTGTGATCCAGCCATCCGCGGCAATTCGGCCACTGCTCGTACAAAACCAGCTATCCTTGAAACGGGGCTAAGCGTTCAAGTACCCGAGTACATCAAAGAGGGAGAACGCATCAAAGTCGATACGCGTACTGGCGATTTTCTTTCGCGGGCGAATTAGAGCGAATTGCGAGGACCGCGGGAGTGCCTTTCTCGCTTGACGACCGGACTAACTTAGGCTCAGGAATAGATTCTATCGCGTGCGGTGACTTCCCAAGTATCAATATGCTGCCCTTCTCTGATGACATGCATGTGGCGGTGGAGGGCCGATGTAGGGCATATGTGCGCTGGAATGGCATACAGAACGTCACCTACTTGGAAGTCATCCGCTCCCTGGCAACGAACCATTAAATGCTCTTCGTTCTGTTTCACTTCGACTGCATCGGTAAGCCCCAGAAGGTGGCAGCGACGGCCTGCTGGCGGATCAGCAGCGATGGCTTTATTGCCGAGATCGCAGGTGAATTGGCCAGAGCCAGGTTGCTTGGAGATAACGCGCGTCATGACAACCGCTGCGTGCTCAATGCCTTCTAGATCTGGATAATCGCGACCGTAGTTAAAGTCCGATAGTACACAGGTTCCTGGCGAGCATTCGATTTTGCTTTTCAGCCCTGGCAGATCGAAATCGGCGAAAACACCAAAGGTCGGAGTCCCGCCGCAGACGAGTTTCGGAACTTCCATTCCGGCATCTTCCAGTTCTTGAACCAGTGCGATCACAGGTTGCATCAAGCGCGCTACCGAGTCCTTTCTCTCTTGCAGACTAGGTTGGTGGTTTTGGCCATCGTAGACATGCAACCCAGCCGCTCGAATCGATGTCGATTGATGCAGGAATTCGTAAATCGCCTTTGCACCGGCGCCTGCTGGAATGCCAGTGCGGTGCATTCCATTGTCAATGTCGACCAGCACGTCTGCTTGCCGTCCGCTATTCGCCAAGCAGGCCTCTAGGGCTTGGGCCGCCTGCAAGTTGTCTACGAGCGTTGCAAAATTGGTGTTCGGGAATTCCTGAACGACTCGCACAAAGCGAGCGATGGCTGGGCCGATTTGCGGATACGCAATGAGCACATCGGCAACCCCTTGCTCTGCAAGCATCTGAGCTTCGCAAAGCGTCGCACACTTGTGCTTCGTGATTCCCATTTCTAACTGCATTCGCACGATTTCAGGTGTTTTGTGCGTCTTGACGTGCGGTCGGAGCCGTTCGACGCTACCTGCGATGCGCAATGAAGCCTCTAGGTTTCGCTGAATGATTGTGGGGTAGACCAACAAACAAGGCGTGATCAACTTGGATGGGTCTTGAAGAGCGTAAGTAGCAAGTTTAGGCATGCGCGAGGCCGATCCTAGAGTGCAAGGGGTTGATACTGCTTGGCGGGAAGCGTTAGCACGACGCGCATTTACTCTTCGAGACTCACGCACACCAATTCTTTGTCGTTTCTGGCGAACACGCATTTCTGGGCAAAGGCGGGGTGGGACCAGACAACGGGACGCCCAAAGCATTCGTTGGTTGGCTCCAGGATTTTTGTCCGTCCTCGTTCATCAAAGCCGTGGGGAGAAAGTTTGGCTAGGATCAATTCGCCCGTTTCCGCAAAGAGCCAATGCAAATCGCCGTTTCGAACGAGGAAAGACGTTCCGTGACTCGCACGACGCTCACCATTGGTCGTCAGTTGAAAACTCTCCCAGTAGCGACTGCCATCCTCTGGATTGACTGCAATGAACATGCCCGAACCACAGTCCGCTCCATAGATGGCATCCTTTTCAAAGAGTGCGGTTGCGTTGCCCGAGTAGACGCCCTTCTTGACTTTCCCTTGCCAATCGGTGCCTTGGGGCACGCGTCCTTGGCCAAAGTCGAGCATGCAGCTGGTCTCGCCAATTCCACAAACGAACATTTTGTTGCCTTGGAGCTGTGGGGCTGCGATCGACATTCCGTAGCGAGGCTTGAGCGGATAAGCCCAAATGTGAGAGCCATTTTTCGGGCTCAACGCATTGATCATCTCGGAGTGCCAAATAATAATTTGTTGCTCGCCGCCAATTGTATGAATAATTGGAGGGCAATAGCCAATGTCCTTTGTCGTAAGGGCACGCCAAACTTCTTCACCCGTTTTCTTGTTAAGTGCTACTACCGCGCTGCCTTCTCCGCCGGCCAAGGTGTAAAGCAAATCGCCGTGAATCAGCGGATGAGCCGCGTAGCCCCAGATTGGCGATTTGGTCTGATAGGTTTCTTGTAGTTGCTTTTGCCAAACCACTTTTCCTGAATCGACCGTCAAGCAGATCAGATCACCTTCGGCGCCCAAGGCGTAAACGTGGTCACCATCCACCGTCGGCGTCGCACGGGGCCCGCTAGGATAAGAAAGCGAATAGGGACGCTCGTATTCGTGCTTCCAAAGTTGCTTTCCAGTTGCTGCATCGAAGCACTGAATACGCTCTGTGCCTTCCATCGCATCGCGCGAGCCAGGATCGTTCGTCGACTTTCCTGATTGGATGACGTAGTCGGTCAGGAAGACTCGGCCACCGGCAACTGCGGGTCCCGAATAGCCATTGGCCACAGGAACTCGCCAGAGTTCTTTTAGACCCTCTTCGGGAATCTCACGGACCAGCCCGGTTTCCGTGTAAACTCCGTCTCGATTTGGACCCATCCATTGGGGCCAATCTTCCCCGTGAGCTAGCAAGTTGGGCCAAGTCCAAAATACGCAACAAAGCAGCAACAACTTGGAGTAAGAATTCATCTATTGATTCGCCTTCGGATTTTGAGTGGGTTCGTCGGTCGCTCATTGTAATGCAAGAGATGCTGCCTGAGCACACGGCATAGTCCGCTCTTCACTTGCCCGATGAAGCGACTTTTCGATTAGGATATAGTTTCAATGGTGACCGGCTTCCTCACGAGCTTCCCCCTGCGCATTATCGAAGGCGCAATCCAACTCCGTCATGCCACATTCCAATTCCAGTTTCGATTCTGCCACACGTCGTTGGTTTCTTTCGCAGTGTGGAGTTGGCCTAGGCGCCTTCGCTGCCTCCGGGCTTTTGAACTCCAGCACGCAGCCAGCACTCGGGCGGGATGACGAAACGAACGATGTTACTCCGACCGGGCCCATGGCTCCTCGACCACCGCATTTTCCCGGCAAGGCCAAGGCGGTGATCCACTTGTTCATGTGCGGCGCGCCAAGCCAGCTGGAATTGTTTGACGAGAAACCGCTATTAAAACAACTCGAAGGCAAACCCCTTCCGC